>JAXKFZ010000035.1:0-1519 GCA_036550635.1 Collinsella sp.
GACCGGCGCTGACATGTCAAAGTCGCTCGAAGACCCAACGGCCTACGGGCTTCACCGCTTGGTCGACGGCAAAGTCACCGGCATCGCCATGCCCGTATGGAACTGGGGCCGTTACTACGAGCTCATCGTTCGCAGCCTTCTGCACGGCACGTGGGACGAGACCAGCGATGACAACCAAGTGCGCGCCGTCAACTACTGGTACGGCATGAGCTCTGGCGTTATCGACATCCGTTACGCTCCGGGCCTACCCTACCAGACGCGCAAACTCGTGCAGTTGCTCCGCAACGGCATTGTCGAGGGATCCATCAACCCCTTTGGCGGCGAGCTCCACAGTCAGAACGGCGTGGTACAGATCGAAGGCTTCCCTCCACTGCCGAGCACGCAGATTGTCGAGATGAATTGGCTGGCGGATAACGTGGTAGGCACCATTCCGCAGCTCGACGATGAGCCGAAAGTCCCTGCCCTATGAAAATCCTTGCCATAGCCGATACCGAAGAACGATGCCTTTGGGAGTGCTTTCGCAAGGAACGCTTTGAGGGCGTCGACCTGATTTTGTCCGCCGGCGATCTGGACCCGGACTATCTTGAGTTTTTGGTTACGGTCATCAACAAACCGCTCATCTACGTGCGTGGCAATCACGATGACCGCTACGCACGTCATGCACCGGGCGGATGTATCTGCGTAGAAGACAGCGTGTACACGTACCGAGGGATTCGCATTGCGGGCCTTGGCGGGTCCATGCGTTATCGCGACGGCGCCAACATGTACACCGAACGCGAGATGTCCAAGCGTATGCGTAAGCTGTCGCGTAAGGTTAGGATGGTCGGCGGGTGCGACATTCTGCTTACCCATGCGCCCGCCGCCGGTATGGGTGATCTGGACGATCTACCGCATCGAGGGTTTGAGTGCTTTAACACGGCGCTTGAGTCCTGGGGAGCCGACTACATGGTGCATGGGCATGTACACCAAAGCTACGGTTACGATTTTCAGCGCGAGCGGCAGCATGTGTGTGGAACGACGATCATCAACGCCTGCGGCTATACGCAGTTTGAGCTCGACCAGACGCGCTACCCCATCCGTGGCTGGCAGGCAGCCTGGCTCAACTCGCAAACCATGCGCCGCGAGCTCAAGCGCCACGAGGCCATTGAGTCCTCTACCGCCAGAACACCCTGGTAACCACCTCAAAGGGGACGCTGTCCCCTTTGAGGTGGTTTTGGCACGCGATAGCAAGAAACCCGGTCCCACACGAGGCGGAACCGGGTTTCTTTAGCAATGCTTGCTTTGCTCAGGCAGTAACTAGCAGTTACTCAGCCAGGAAGTCACGCTGGACAGCGGGATCGACCTTGACGCCAGGGCCCATGGTGGAAGACACGGAGATGGACTTGACGTACTTGCCCTTAGCAGAAGAGGGCTTGACGCGCAGGATCTCGGTGTACAGGGCAGCGTAGTTCTCGACGAGCTGCTGCTCAGAGAAGGACTTCTTGCCCAGGGGCACGTGGCAGATGCCGTAGCGGTCGGC
>JAXKFZ010000234.1:0-6046 GCA_036550635.1 Collinsella sp.
ATCCGAGCCGCTAAAGAACGGCAGGCCCGCACCGGGACGACCAGCACCGGCGCCGGCGAGCGGACGCTTCTTGTCCTGGTCCTTGGCGGTGAGTTTCTCGATAGCCTTTTTGATGGAGGCGGACGACACACCCAGGCGCATGAGGATGTCCATGGCCATGCCGTTGCCCTCTTCGACGATGCCGATCAGCAAGTGCTCGGTCGACACGTAGGTCTGGTTGTTCTCACGCGCCACGCGGAATGAACGCTCCATCACGCTAATGACGAGCGGCGTAAAGGCGAGCTTGGCCGCCTCGGTCTCCTCACTGGGCTCGGGAACCGTGGTCTGGACCTCTTTGAGAGTATCCATGATGTCATCGTAGGAGATGTCGAGCGAGCGCAGCGCCTCGGCGGCAATGCCCTCGTCCTCCTTGGCAAGCGCGAGCAGCAGGTGCTCGGTGCCCACCTTATTTGAATGAAGATCGAGCGCCTCTTGCTTGGCCATGGACATGACCTTACGCGCGCGATCGGTAAATCTATCTAACATGCTCGTTTCCTTACATGAGTTCATCGAAATCAAAACGCCCGCCCGTCGGCGGCGCTTTTGTCTCTTTACCCACAGGTTGTCTATGTTAACAGCTGGAGGAATATCTATAAACCCGGCTCACATGAATGCAGGTTATGACCGCATCGCGGGACTCACCGCGCGATGCGCGACAGGCGCCCCGCAAGAGAAACCCTAGGCGTCTTTCACCACGTCGGGACTCGTCGCACGCGATGCGCGATAGGCATCGGCCTCCTTGGAGACGCGTTCGAGCAGCTCGGATGTATCGACGCCCTCGACTTGCGCGACCGTTTCCACCGTCTGCATGGCGACCGCCCTCAGGTACGCGCACGCGCTGTCCCCCAGCTGCTCGAGGTCTATCTCCTCGCCGCCCTCCCGGGCAAAGCCGACCGCCATCACAAAGCCCATGATGCCCGAGACCAGAAAGCCCACCGCAAAGCTCGAATCTGCCTTGAGCTCTTCTCCGTCGGGGTGGACGATCTCTCTCACGCGGTCGATGATGATCGTATGGATGCCCTGCACGACCTGCTCGGCGGCACCCGCCCTCATGGTGATAACGATGCGCCGCAGCAGGCAGCGGACGTCGCGCCGGTCGAACGCCGAAAGGTCGCCCTCGCTCGAAAAATGCCAGAGGGCATCGGTGATGAGCTCGTTATCCTGCAGCAGCTGGGCTATGGCGATGGCGACGAGTTCATCGAAATCGTGAAAATAGTAGTAAAACGTTCCGCGATTGCACTGGGCGGCGCGGGTCACCTCGCCAACCGACAGCTCGAAGATGCTGTTGTTCTCGATGAGCTCCCAAAACGCCTCGATGATACGGGTGCGTGCATCGGGCGCATCGGCGTCCTTACGCGGTCTCGCCATGCGCCTCACCGCACCCCTGCGCCTTGGCGTTCATGATGAGCATCTGAAGACGGTTCTCCACGTTGGCGAAGCTCACGTCGGGATCGTAGTCGAGCGGCAGGAACTGCGCCGTGGGATACTGCTCCTTGAGCGCATGGATGAGCCCGCGCCCCACGACATGGTTGGGCAGACACCCGAACGGCTGCAGGATCACGAAGTTGCGGCAGCCGCGCTTGGCGTGCTCGAGAATCTCCGCCGGAATCAGCACGCCCTCGCCCGCATCGAACGTATGGTGCAGGATCTTATCGCTCGCGCGCACGAGCTCGGGCATGCGCGTCGGCGGCTCGTAGAGCGGGCTCGCCGCGCCCAGGCGGTCGCAACGGTCGTGCGCGAGCTCGAACAGGTTGTCCGCCGTGGCGTACCAGGCCTTTTCGGGCAGCGACAGGTCGACGTGGAACTCGCGCGACTGCGCATGCTTGTAGAAATAGGTCTTGCGGATCACGTCGGTCATGCGCGCCTCGATGACCTCGAGCCCGTTGTCCTCGAGGTAGCGCTCGATCTCGTGGTTGGCGCCGAGATGGAAATTGAGCAGGTACTCGCCCACGATGAGAACGGTCGGATGCGGGTTCGAGCGGTCGTACGGAACGGCGTCCATGATCGCAAGCGCGCGTTTGAAGCCCGTCGCCTGGCCTCTCAGCCCGGAGCGCTCCATGCCCTCGATAACCTCATCGAGCGCGCGGTCGAACGCAGCGTCCGCCGCGCCCTTCTCGAGCTCGTAGGGACGGATGCGCCTAAGCATGGCCTCGAGGGCATCGATCATGGGAAGACCGTAGGCGATCTGGATGCTCGGGCCAAGGCCGAGCTTGAAGCCCGGATGCGCATTGTGGGCATCGACGTCGTCGTTGGTGAGCACCGGGACATAGTCGTATCCCGCGTCGTCGAGCGCGCGGCGCAGCAGGGGCATGTAGTGCGTCAGGCGGCAGTCGCCGATATACTTGCCAGTCACCACGGCGACGTCGTGCGGGTCGTACTTACCGCTCTCGAGTGCCGCGAGCGCCTCGCCGATCACGATTTGCGCGGGGAAGCAGATGTCGTTGTGCACATAGCGTTTGCCCAGGCGGATGGCATCCTCGCGCCCGATATCAAGGGCCTCGGCGCGCACGCCCTGATTGCGCATCGCCGCGGTCATGAGCCTGCAGAACGCATGGGAGGTGTTGGGGACCAGCGCGATCTTGTCGTGCCGGTCGCGCTTGGTGTACTTGACCTTATACGGGTCGTCGAGCGGATGGACCGCGTGCACCCGGGCGCCCTCGGCACGCTCCTCCGCGCGACGACGGTTGACCGACTCGATAAACGAACGCACGCGAATGCCCATGGGACCGGCGACGTCGCTCTCATCGAGCTTGATCATCATCGGAACCTTGGAGCCCATCTCGCCCATCATGCGCGCGATCTCGTCGGTGAGATACGCATCGTGGCCGCAGCCGAAGCTGCCCATCTGCACGAGCTCGAGCTCGGGCGTCGATGCGACGATGACCGCGCACGACAGCATGCGCGCATGATAGTTGTTCACGATGTCGATGCGGCTGTTGGAAAGATCGACGTTGCAGACCCCCGGCACCGCATCGGGCGTCAGCACGGGGATGCCGCGCTCAGAGAAGAGCTTGGGCAGCCCGTGGTTGACCAGCGGGTCGTTGTGGTACGGGCGCGAAGCGATCACCACCGCGTAGCCGCCGTCCTCGTGCACGTTCTCGAGCACCTGCCTGCCGCGCAGCTGCAGCTGGTTCTCAAACGTCTCCTGCGCGCGGTCCGCCTGCTCGGTCGCCTTGGCAACCAGGTCGGCATCGATATCGAAGGTCTCCTTGCACCACGCCTTGAGCTGGCGGTTTCGGTCGCCCTCGTCGTACCAGTGGAACAGCGGCGTATCGAACGGAACGCCGAAACGCTCCTCCGGGTTATCGGAATTGCGCATCACGTAGGGGTATCCCTTTACGACGGCGCACATCCACTCGCTGGTAGAGGCGGTGTTTTCGGTGGGCACCGTCGTGATGATGGGCATGAAGATGCGGTCGACGCCGGCGTCGACGAGATTGCGGATGTGCCCGTGGACGAGCTTGGCCGGGAAGCACACGGTGTCGGATGTGACGTGCGCCAGACCGCGCTCGTACATCGCCTTGGTGCTGCGTCCCGAGACGCGCACCTTAAAGCCGAGCGTGCTGAAGAACGTCGACCAGAACGGCATGGTGTCCCAGAACTCGAGCACACGGGGAATGCCGATCGTGACATCGCGCCCCCCGCTGACGGGAACCGTGGGGTACGACTCGAACAGCAGCTTCTCGCGGTCGACAAAGAGATTGGGGGCAGCCGCGGTCCGGTCGCGCCCCGTGCCGGGTGCCTGTGCCTCGCAAGCACCCTGCGGACGCAGCTCCTCCGCCGCGGGAACCTCGCGCACGAGCTCATCCCATGAGATGGCGCCGCCGCGCGGGCAGCGATTGCCCGTGACGTAAAGCAAGCCGTCGCCAAATGCCACGACCGCGCGCTGGCAGCGGTTGTTGCACCGACGGCAGGTAACGCCGCCGAACTCGCGATGCTCGAAGCGCTCCACGGCATCGAGCCCGATAAACGACGTGCCGGCGTCGCCCTTGCGGCATTCCTCGCGCGCGAGCAGGGCGATACCGATAGCGCCCATCAGCCCCGGGTGGGGCGCACGCGTGACGGGTTTGCCCAGATACTGCTCGAATGCGCGCAGCACCGCGTCGTTTCGGAACGTGCCGCCCTGGACGACGACTTTGTCGCCCAGACGGTTGAGATTTGAAACGCGAATGACCTTGGTGAACACGTTCTCGATAATCGAACGGCAGAGACCGGCCATGATGTCGCCCGGACCCTTACCGCGCCGCTGCTCGGAAACGACGCTGCTGTTCATGAACACCGTGCAGCGGCTGCCGAGAACGGCGGGGGCTTTGGACGAAAATGCCTCGGTCGCGATATCCTCAACGGCTATTCCGAGGTTTTTGGCAAAACCCTCGAGGAACGAGCCGCAGCCCGCAGAGCACGCCTCGTTGACGACGATATCGGTCAGCACGCCGTGGTTGAGCCAGATGGCCTTCATATCCTGTCCGCCGATGTCGAGCACGAAGGTCGCATCGGGAACGCATGCGCACGCGGCGCGGGCGTGCGCGACCGTCTCGACCGTATGGTAGTCGGCGTGGAACGCGCGCGCGAAAAGCTCCTCGCCGTATCCCGTGGTGCCCACGGCATCGATCGCAAGCGTGACTCCCGCTGTCTCCCAGCGGTTCTTCAAGCTGACAAGACCCTGTTGGGCGACGTCGAGCGGTCTGCCGTTATTAGACGCGTAGAACGAATCGACAAGCTCACCCGCCTCATCGACCAGGGCGAACTTGGTCGTCGTGCTCCCCGAATCGATACCGAGCGCCACACGCACCGTCTCTCCGGGCGCATACGCATCCGGACCCTTTGCCGGCGTCTCTTTGCCATGGCGTGCCGTAAAATCCGCCTGCTCGGCAGGTGTGGCAAAAAAGGGCTGGGCAAGACGTCCCTCCCCGCTTGCGGGCGCGACCGTCTCGAGCTTATCCAGCCGGACAAAAGCGTCGGGAAGGTCGATCGGTTGGGACGATGCGAACATGTCGGTCAGCGACAGGGCGGCACCGCGCGCGACCATGATCTGCGGATCGCGCGGGACGATAACCTGATCGTCCGATAGATTCAGTTGCTCCCGGAACACGCGGACCAGTGTGGGGTTGTAGGCGAGCGTACCGCCCTCGAAGATTACCGGCGGCTCGATGTCGATACCCTGGGCCAGACCGCCGATCGTTTGGCGGGCGACCGCGTGAAGCGCCGAAAGCGCCAGGTCGGTGGTAGGAATGCCCTCGTTGAGCAGCGGCTGGATATCGGTCTTTGCGTACACGCCGCAGCGGCCCGAGACCTCGTGGACGGTCGTTCCCCGGCTTGCGAGCTGCTCGAACTCGCCCGATTCGGTGCCGACCCCCATGAGCTTTGCCATCTCGTCGATAAATGCACCGGTACCGCCTGCGCACGAGCCGTTCATGCGCATGTCGGCAACCTCGATGTCTCCCTTATCGTTGGTGCGGAAGAAGATCATCTTGGCGTCTTGGCCGCCCAGCTCGATGGCGCAGCGCGTCTGCGGATAGAACCTGCTGATCGCGAGCGCGTTGGCGACCACCTCCTGAACGTACGAGGCGCCCAGCGCGGTCGCGATATCGCGCGCACCCGAGCCGGTCACCGCAACGCGCAGTGACTCATGGGGAAAGCGCTCGGCGAGCTCGCCGAGCATGGCGCGCACGCTCGCTGTCTGACACGCCCCGTGGCGGCGATATCCCCACCACGCCTCGGTCATATCCTCGTGCATCGCGTAAACTTTGGTCGTCGTCGACCCTACGTCCAGTCCTACTAGCAACGCCATAATGCTCCGTCTCTCGCATTTTTCCCGCTAGAGATATACCACTCTACGTAATACAACAGACTGTTGTATTTAAACTCCGTATAAAAAGCGGCTGCCGAAACGCTTCAGCAGCCGCCGAATGCACCAACAGATTGTTCTGCGCGCTAGCACGTCGGGCAACGGAGCAGCACGGGCCCTCCGGTCATGCGCACCGCTCACGCCCGCGATGTCGCCGAG
>JAXKFZ010000235.1:0-4624 GCA_036550635.1 Collinsella sp.
CCCTTGAGGAACCAGCGCGAGGAGCCCTTGTCGCCGGTGCCATTGTGGTTGATGTCGTTTTCGCCCTCGGCGGCACGCAGGAACTGGCACTTGTAGGTGTTGACGCCCAGGCAATCGTTGTAGGGGAGCGCGGCGGTCAGCGCGGCGATGTCCTCGTCGCGGACGTCGAGCTCGCCGCCGGCGATATGGGCCAGCTTGGTCGCAGCCTCCATGGTGTCGGCTGCATAGTGGCCGCGGAAAGTGGCGTCGAGCACCCAGCGGTTGTTGATGACGTCGGCCATGCGGGCGGCCTCGCAGTCGGCAGCGCTATTGGGATCGAGGGGATACTTGGGCTCCAGGTTCTGGACAATGCCGATCTCGCCCTCAAAGCCGCCCTCATGGAAGGCGACGACGGCCTTGGCGTGGGCCACCATCATGTTGTGCATGAGCTGGAAGGCCTTGTCCAAGCGATACTTCTCGCCGTGCGGCCAGTTGCCGACGATAAAGCTGCCCTCGGCGGTCGCGGGAATCTCGTTAAAGGTAAACCAGTGCTTGACCTCGGGGAACTCGGCAAAGCAGAACTTGGCGTACTCGACAAAGGCGTCGATCGTCGTGCGCGTCAGGAATCCCTCGCCGCCGTCCTGGTAAAAGGCCTCGGGCGTATCAAAGTGATCGAGCGTGACATAGGGGATAACGCCGGCTTTGTTGCAGGTGGCAAAGAGCTCATGATAGAAGGCAACACCCTCGGGGTTGATCTCGCCGGTGCCACTGGGGAAGATGCGGCTCCAAGCGATGGAGACACGGATGCCGTTGATGCCGAAACGCTGGCACAGGTCGATATCGACCGGGTACTTGTTGTAGAAATCGCTTGCGGGGTCGGGGGAGAAGCGACCCTGAGCAGCCAGGAAATCGTCCCAGGGCACTTTGCCCTTGCCGTGCGTGCGGGTCTCGCCCTCAACCTGGTAAGCAGCGGTGGCGCCGCCAAACACAAAGCCGTCGGGGAACTGCATGGGGTTGGTCATGAGTCATCCTTTCTGTGGGATACGAATAGGGAGGGTGCCCGAACTGGGGATCCGGGCACCAACAGAGGGAGGAAACTAGTCGAGGTTCTCGCGGAGCCACTTGATGGCGCCAGCGGGGTCGCGGGTAAGGTCGATATATTCCTTGCCGCGGGGAGCGAGCAGCTTAATGCCCAGACGATCGGTGTCGGCCTTCATGTCGTTGTAGTAGCTACGAACCTGCGGGGCGAGCACGATGACGTCGTACTGATCCATGATGGCAGTATGCTGGCCATAGGCGCCTGCGGAGGAAGCGATGTTCTCTCCGGTCTGCGCAGCACCTTCCTTGATGGCGTTGGCAAGCATGGCAGAGGTGCCGGCGCCGGCGCACAGGACGAGGACCTTCAGACCGTCGACATCTTTCTTAGCGGATGCGTCGGCGGCGGGCTCGGGCTGATCGGCGACAGGCTTGCTGTCGGCGGCAGCGGCGGTTGGCTCGACGGAGACGGTAGTCTGCTCGATAGCGGGCGCAGAGGCGTTGGCGGCGATGGTGGCAGCACCATCGGACTCGAGACCCAGCTCGGCGGCGCGCTCGGCCTCCTGGTCGCAGAGCAGCTTATCGTATGCCTTCAAGAACGGTAGGTAGATGATGGCGTCCAGCAAGATGATGATCGCGACAAATACCAGGGCGATAAGCTGGAAGTTCGTGGTGATGAAGATGCCGATGGGGGCAGGGGTAGCCCAAGGCACCACGAAGGAGAAGCCGTTCATGCCCACGTTGTCGATAAAGAACTTGGCAACACTCACGTTGACGCAGCCGGCGGCAACAAAGGGGATGAGCATGTAGGGGTTAAGGATCATCGGCGCGCCAAAGAGCAGCGGTTCGTTGACAGCGAAGGCAACAGGAACAATCGAGGCCTTACCGACGGCTTTGAGCTGCTTGGACTTCATAAAGAGAATCAGCAGAAGCGGCACGATGAAGGTGGCGCCGGTGCCGCCGAACTCACCCACGAGCGACATGTTAAAGGTGAGGGAGTGGGCGGGGTGGCCACCGGCCAGCAGAACCTGCAGGTTCTCGGCCTGGTTGGCAAGACGGATGGGGTCGATGCCCGGCTGGACGATCGAGGGGCCGTGGACACCGATGAACCAGAAGAACGCGGTGGCTGCCTGGATAAGGATAAGGCCAGGATAGGTTTCTGCTGCAGTGAAGAGCGGGGAGAGCAGCTTGATGAGCAGCTCGGAGAACGGAACGCCCATGAGGTTGCGCACGACGACATCGATGATGCCGCAGATGATGACGGCGCCACCGAAGGGGATAATGTCGCGGAAGTTCTGAGCGATGGCGCCCGGGACCTCCTTGGGCAGCTTAATGGTCAGATCGCGCGAGACGCAGAACTTATAAACCCAAACGGTAATGAACGCGGCGATATAGGCCGAGAACAGACCGCGCGTACCCATGCTGGTGCAATCGAAGACAGAAAGCTCGGAGCCGTTGAACTTGGTGGTGAACTGCGTAACAGCGAGCAGCAGCATGCTGCACTGGGCGGCAACCATGGTGGAGCCGTCGTTGAGCACCTTGCCGGCGGGCATGCGACGGTTCATGGAAGCCGTAAAGTTCTTGGCGGTGGTGCCGGCAACCATGATGCCCATGACGCCCATGGTGAAGTTGTACAGCTTGTTGCACCAGTCGATGAGCGGCTGGGGCAGCGTGATGCCGACTACGCCGGGAAGGGTGGCAATGAGCAGAAAGATCGAAGAGGTGAGGACGATGGGCATGCACCCAAGGAATCCGTCCTTAATAGCCTGGAGGTAGATGTTCCTCGAGATCTTCTCAAAGAACGGCTGATGCTTTTCGAGCATCTTTACGATGGCGTCCATAGAGCTCCTTTGCTACTTGATGCGCGATGCATGTGGATGGAACTGGTCGTCGATGGATGGTCAGGACTGCCCGGAAACCTTCCTGCTTAAGGAGGGCATTGCGAAATGACAACGTTGTCATTTCGTTAATGACAACGTAAGACATTTTTGGAAGAGCAACAAGGATTTACGGGTGAGCGGTCGATATTGTCCGGTAAACGGTTGATTTGTCAGTCGGGCAGGTAGTGTATGCTAGAACGCAAAAAACAAGCGATGCAAAACCGACTGGAGAAGTAGTGGCAACGATGGACAAGAAAAATGTCTCAATGAACGATGTGGCGATTGCCGCGGGTGTTTCTCTCAAGACGGTGTCGCGTGTGATCAACGAGCCCGATAGCGTGCGCGAGTCGACACGCGATAAGGTCCATTCCGCAATGGAGGCGCTCGGGTTTCGAACCAACTTTGCCGCGCGTTCACTCAAGTTGGGCCGTTACGGGTGCATCGGCGTGGTGATGTTCCACTTGTCGGGCGGCGCCGTGGACATGATCGACGGTATCGCCGATGCCGCCGAAGAGCGAGGCTTTGCGCTCACGATGATTAAGAAGTGCGCAGCGGAGAAGATGACCCTTGCCGATGCGGCGCGCAGGATGTCGCGGCTGCCTGTTGATGGCATGATCTTCAACCTGCGTCAGATGGTCGACGACTTTGATACCTTTGAGGCACCGAAGGGCCTCAAGACGGTGATTATCACACCGATGGAACATCCTACCTGCTCCACCGTCAGTGACGACCAAGAGGGCGGCGCGCGCATGGCGTGCGAGTACTTCTTGAATCGCGGGCACAAGAACGTGTACTTCGTCTCTGGTAAGAAAGAGTCACTGTCGAGCCAGTGCCGTATGAAAGGTTGGCGTGCGGCACTCGAGGCGCGTGGCATTGAGCCGCCCGAGCCTCTGCAAGGCGATTGGAATGCGGATAGCGGCTATGCCGCGGGCCTTGTGCTTGCCGATAAGCCCGATTGCACGGCGGTCCTCGCTGCTAACGACTGCATGGCAAACGGCGTGATGATGGCTCTACGTGACAAAGGGCTCAGTGTGCCCGACGACGTGTCCGTGATCGGCTTCGATGATGAGCTCTACAAGACGATTCCCAACTCGATTCTGACGTCGGTAAAGTTTCGCCACCGCGAGCTGGGCGTCCGTGCGCTTAACGAGGTCGTCGCAGGTCTGGAAGCCCCGAGCTCCAGAAGCCGTACGCTCGTCTCGGGCGTGTTGGTCGAGCGCTCCAGCGTGAAAGACCTGCGGGCGTAGACGTGCTCGGCCTGTTCATCTCAATCTGTAACAGGTAGGGCCGAAAATCTCAGCTAGTTGTTACAGATTTAGACAATTCGGTCCGGTATATTCCGTTTGTCTCGATCTGTAACGTCTAAGCGGTCAAAAGTGGTCTACATGTTACAGATTGAGATTTTCGGCTTGGCCTGTGCGTTCATCTCGATCTGTAACAGCTAGGACCGAAAAACTCGGCTAGATGTTACAGATTGAGATGAACAGGAGGACGGGTGCGGTCTAAACAAAATGGCCCGCGCATCACGCATCGATGCACGGGCCATTTTTTGTCTGCGAGCGGCAGGTGGCGTCAGCGTCTTATGCCTTGAGGTTTTCCTCGATCCAGGCGACGGCACCCTTGGGATCCTTAGTGAGGTCGATGTACTGTTTGCCCTTGGGCGACAGCAGCGTGATGCCCAGGCGGTCGGTGTCGGCCTTCATCTCGTTGTAATAGGTGCGAACCTGCGG
>JAXKFZ010000236.1:0-2179 GCA_036550635.1 Collinsella sp.
CAGGTCGACCTGAACCTCGTGCCCATAAATTTGGTGGCCCTCAACTGTGAAGTGCGCGATATTCTGGAGCGCCAGGCCGAGGAGCGTCTGGTGACAATTATCTGCGACCAGCAGACGCTTAATCATCCCTATGCGCGGGTGAGCGTGACGCACCTCAAGCGCTTGTTGCTCAATATTGCCGGTAATGCCGTCAAGTACAACCGCCAGGGCGGATATGTTCGCCTGGTGTGCCGCGAGGTGGAGCCAGCGGATGGCGTCCCCGTCTATGAATACACGATCGCCGACAACGGTATTGGCATGAGCGAGGAGTTCCAACAGCACCTCTACGAGCCGTTTTGCCGCGAGGAGCAGCAAGTGGAAGGCGCTTCATCGGGAACTGGCCTGGGCGCGCCTATCGCAAAACAGCTGGTGGAGCTTATGGACGGAACCATGAGCTTTACGAGCGTCTTGGGGCAGGGGACGACGTTTACCATCCGCCTGCCGTTCGAGAAATGCAAGCGCTCCGAGATTCCTCAGGCAGTTCGCGCGGATGCGGGCGATGGCGATGCGCTCCAGGGCTTGCGCGTTTTGCTCGTAGAGGATAACGATCTGAATGCCGAGATCGCGCAGTTTACGCTCAGCCGTGCCGGTGCCGTCGTGACGCATGCTAAGGATGGCGAGTCTGCCGTTGAGGCGTTTGCCGCGAGCGCACCGCACGAGTACGACGTGGTGTTGATGGACATCATGATGCCTGGCATCGATGGCCTTGAGGCCACGCGTCAGATTCGAGCGCTCGATCGCGAGGATGCCGCGACCACGCCGATTATCGCCGTGAGTGCCAATGCCTTTGCCGACGACCGCAGACTTTCGCGCGAGGCGGGCATGGACGCGCACCTGAGTAAACCCGTGAGCTCGCAGGAGCTCGTTGAGGCGCTTGCGCACATAGCCGCCGACGCTTCATAAGCATATGGCCCGGTTCCAAGGTGGGTTGGAACCGGGCCATATTGCCATTTGTGACGCCTGTTCTTGAGGCTTACTTTTCTTGAATCTGCTTACCGCAAAGATGCTCAATCGAAATCTCGTAAAGCTGGACGCCCTTGATGTCTTTGGCGATTTCCTCTTCGACTTCTTCGGCAGAAGGGTAGTACTTAAGGGCGAGCTGGCGGACTTTGTCCTCGATAAACGCGGGGGTGTCATTCGCCAGGCGACAGCGGCCAAAGACCACGGTGCTCATAACGTAGGGAGCCCAGTCGCCGTCCTGGTACCACTCGTTGCCGTAAACGGTAAAGCAGACCTTGTCATCGCGCTTGAGTGCGTCGACCTTGTGGCCGGCCTTGGCGCCATGGAAATAAATCTTGTCGTGCTCGGCGTCAAAGAAGTAGTTGACGGGAATGGCGTACGGGTAGCCATCGTCGCCGTTGACGGCAAAGACGCCGCGCTTGCAGGTGGCGAGCAGTTCGCGCGCTTCCTCGTCGGTGATGGCGCGTTTCTTTCGACGTAAGGGCCTAAACATCGTTGGCTTCCTTTCTGGTCGTGCGTGGTGGTTGAGCACAGACTATAGCGAAACGGATCCGTTTTTCTTGATGCGGGCGAGTATGTTTTGAGCTTGTTAAAGTCGAGCGGTTTGGATAGATGGGCGTTCATGCCGGCGTCGTGTGCCGCCTTGGCGTCCTCGGCAAAGGCATTGGCGGTGAGCGCGATGATGGGGATATCGGCTGCATCGACCTTCTCGCTCAGGCGAATCGCGCGGGTTGCCTCGTAACCGTCCATGTCCGGCATCATAATGTCCATCAGGATCGCATCGAAGCTGCCGGCGGGATGCGATAGGTACAGATCGACGACTTCGTTGCCGTTGGCGGCGCGGGTGACCACGACGCCCTCGGATTCTAGCAGCGCCTGGGCAATCTCGGCATTCAATTCGTTGTCTTCGGCGAGCAGTACGTTCATGTCGGCGAGCGAGCAGTCGAGCGCCCTCTCGACCGTATTCGCCCGCGCCCGGGGGTTCTTGTCGATATCGAGCGGAATTTCCACGTAGAACGTGGTGCCCACATGGAGTTCGCTGGTGACTTCGATGGTGCCGCCCATCAGTTCAATAAGCGACTTGACGATTGGCATGCCCATGCCGGTTCCTTGGAACTTGCTGCGCGCATCGTCACCTTCTTGGGCAAACGGCTCATAGATATGCTTTAAAAACTTGGGA
>JAXKFZ010000237.1:0-6226 GCA_036550635.1 Collinsella sp.
CTCCTTGGTGCGGTCGAGGTTAAGCTGGAAGGTCTCCTCGTGAGAGCCGTCATACATGATGGACGTGAAGCCGGCCTCGATGCACTTGAAGCAGTCCTCGTAAGAACCGTGATCGAGGTGAAGGGCGACGGGAACGGTAACGCCCGTGGCCTCGACGGCAGCCTTGACCATGTCGGCGCAGACCTTGAAACCGCCCATCCACTTGGCGGCACCAGCGGTGCACTGAAGGATCAGCGGAGACTTGGCCTCCTCGGCGGCCTGGAGAATAGCCAGGGTCCACTCGAGGTTGTTGGTGTTGAAGGCACCGAGACCGTACTTGCCGGCCTCGGCCTTCTTGAGCATGTCTGCTGCGTTGACGAGCATAAAAGAAACCTCCTGTAAGGTTGCTCCGATAACGCCTGAGATTTTACCACGACATACCCGAGCATAAACGTTCGTTTGTTCACGAATACCATCCGATTGGACAAATTTTGACCGTTTGCCCCACAGAATCGACCCACTGGGGAAAATAGCTTGACGATTGAGCGGTCTTCGTGGTTCGGAAGACGGCTTCGAGCCTACATCTGCATAAACGGGTTCTGCATAAGTTCGCGCGCCATCGTGGTCGAATCGCCATGGCCCGTCAAGCAAACGGTATCGGGCGGAAGCATCTTGGCAAGTTTGGAGAGCGAGCGCATGATCGCCGCCTCGTCACCGCCGGAAAGATCGGTACGACCGTGGCTGCCCGGGAAAAGCGTGTCGCCCACAAAGGCGATGTTCCCCTGCTCGGTCGCGGCGAACAGGACGATGCCGCCCGGCGTATGCCCCGGCGTCTCGATCACCTGCAGGCAGATGTCGCCCACCTCGATTGTATCGCCCTCGGCAAGCAAACGCGTCGGCTCACCCGGATCGGGTGTCTCGATACCCCACATGGCGCGCTGCTCCTCGATATTTGCGCGAGGTACCGTCACGTCCTTAGCGCACAACTCATATAGCGCGCTGTCGCCAACGACAGCTCGAACCCCGGCAACCCCGCCAACATGGTCGGCATGACCGTGCGTGCAGACAGAGCCGAGTACGCGCACCTCGGGATGCGCGGTGCGGATATGCTCCACAAGACGCTCGCCCTCCCACGCCGGATCGACGATTAAGCACTCGTCATTCGAAATCACGGCGTAGCTGTTAGTCTGAATCGGGCCGTTGACGAGCGCCTCAATCGAAGCCGCGCCTCGGGGTGTCAGGTCCAAAGTCATATCGTCCATGCGCATACCCTCCTTCTAAAATACGTTCGAGGCACCAAACGATGCCTCGAACGTAACCAATATCTATGATGCTGAGAGGCTCTCGCACCTACACACGGCGCTTGAGTTGCGCTCCGCCCTCGCCGGGCATAAGACGGCGAGCGTCGTAGACCGAATCGACACTGCTGATGGAAGCCAGCAGCGGATCCAGGCCGCTCGCATCCGAAATTTCGACCATAAAGCGCAGGGTCGCAATACCCTCGCGGTTGGTCGACGTGGCGGCAGAAAGGATATTGCCGCCTGCATCGCCAATGGCAATGGTGACGTCCTTGAGCAGACCCATGCGGTCCAGGCACTCGACCACGATCTCGACCTGGAAGAGGGTGTCGGCAGCGCCGTCCCACTCCACATCGATCATGCGCTCGGGATGTTCCATAAGACCCTTGACGTTAGGGCAGTTGGCGCGATGCACCGAAACGCCACGACCGCGCGTGATGAAGCCGACGATGTCGTCGCCCGTCACGGGGTTGCAGCAATGAGCCAGACGGACCAGCAGGCCGCTGTTGCTCTCGCCCTTGACGATAATGCCGTTACTGGCGCTCTTGCCGCGCTTTTGCGGCTTGCGGTTGGAGCCGCGAGCGGGCTGCTTCACGACCTCGGCGATAGCCTCGGCCTTGGTGAGCTGTTCCTCGGGCTTGGGGTCCAAGATTTGCTCGACCTTATTGCCCACAGCGCGCGGGGCAACCTTGCCGGCGCCGACGGCGGCAAACAGGTCCTCGAGCTGCTTGAAGTTAAACTGCTCCGCCACGGCGTTGAGCGCACGCGTGGAGCGCGGCGTGGAGATGCCATACCCGCGCTTGCGCAGGTCCTTGGCCAGCATATCGCGGCCAGCAGCAGCGTCGTCGTCCTTGGTCGCAGCGGCAAAATAGCGGCGGATCTTGGACTTAGCCGAAGGCGTCTTGACGATCTTGAGCCAATCACGCGACGGCTTGGAACTCTTGTTCGTCAGGATCTCGACACGGTCGCCCGTCTTGATCTCGTGCGTGAGCGGAGCCACCGCACCGTTGATTTTGGCGCCGACGCAATGGTTTCCCACCTCGGTGTGAACGGCATAGGCAAAGTCGAGCGGCGTGGATCCGGCACGAAGCGCCATGACCTCGCCCTTGGGCGTAAAGACGAAGATCTCCTGATCGAAGAGGTCAACCTTCAGCGAATGCAGGTATTCTTTGGCGTCGGTAATCTCATCAGACGCAGCCCAATCGAGTGAGTGCTTAAGCCAGTTAATCTGGTCGTCCAGACGCTGGGCATCATTGGTCTTAGACGCAGACGATCCGCCCGACTTCTTATATAGCCAGTGGGCGGCAATGCCGTACTCGGCCTGCTCATGCATCTCGTAGGTTCGAATCTGAATCTCGAGTGGGCGGGCCGTGGGGCCGATAACCGTCGTATGGAGCGACTGGTAGTTATTGACCTTGGGCATGGCGATATAGTCTTTAAAGCGACCGGGCATGGGGTGCCACAGCGTATGCACCGCGCCGAGCGTGGAGTAGCAATCGCGCACCGAATGCGTGATGACGCGCAGTGCCACCAGGTCGTAGATCTCGGAGAATTCCTTGCCCTTGCGCTTCATCTTTTGGTAGATGGACCAATAGTGCTTGGAACGGCCGTTGATCTGGAAGCCTTCCAGGCCAATGCGGTTGAGCTCGTCGGTGAGTGTCTTGATGGTCTCAGCCAGATAGCGCTCACGGACCTCGCGCGACTCAGCCACCATGCGCGCGATGCGCTGGTAGGCATCGGGCTCCAGGTAGAAGAAGGACAGGTCCTCGAGCTCCCACTTAATAGAGCTCATGCCCAGGCGGTCGGCCAAGGGCGCGTACACGTCCATGGTCTCGCGAGCCTTAAACAGGCGACGATCCTCGCGCAGGGCCGCCAGCGTTCGCATGTTGTGCAGACGATCGGCAAGTTTAACGATGATGACGCGAATGTCCTTGGACATGGCGAGGAACATCTTGCGCAGCGTGAGCGCCTGCTTCTCGTCCATGCTGTCGACTTCGATGTTGGTGAGCTTGGTCACGCCATCGACGAGCTCGGCCACCGTATCGCCAAACAGGCCGGAAACATCGGCGAGCGAGGTCTCAGTATCCTCGACGGTATCGTGCAGCAGCGCGGCGCACACCACATCGCAGTCCATCTTGAGATCGGCCAAAATGATGGCAACCTCGACGGGATGGTTAATGTACATCTCGCCCGAGCGGCGCTTTTGGTTGCAGTGCTTCTCGGCGGCAAAGCAGTAGGCCTGCTCAACCTTAGAAAAGTCGTCCTCATTCATATATTTGAGGCACAGGCGCTCCAGTTTGTCGTAGCTGTCCGCCATAATCTCGGGCGGCAGCTCATCGGCATGCTTATAGTGCTCCATCTCCGAAAACGGCTGGAGGGTGGAATCATGGGCGGTACGGGCTGCGGCATCCATCGAGGTCCCCTTCCCCTAGGCCCGCGGTACGATCGGGCGGTTAACTTTGGCTAGCATATCAGAAGCGCACGAATCGAGCGCCCAGCCCCGGAAAGCCGAAAACTCCATGCGCGAGCGCAAGCCCTCCAAATAGCGAATTGACCTGCTCAATTGCACGCGGCCGGGGTTTTCGGCCATCGCGATGCGTCGAGTGTCGTCAAACCCCGAAACGCGGCAGAAACCAAGCTCTTCGAAGATTCCCAGGCCGCTTTCCACCGAGCGCTCGTCGACCGGCGTGCGAGCATCGATGGCAAGGCACATCTGCGCGATGTCGATATCGCTCGCGCTAAAGGAATCGTCCCCGGTCTTGCCGCGGTTGGAGCGCCACATGGTCTGCAGCGCGCGATAGAGCGTGACGAGCTCGTCGCGCTCGGGCGCATAGCAGTCGAGTAGGCGCTCGTTAATACGGGCGTCACGCGACGAATAGAGTAGATGGATCACGGCGGGTTGGCCATCGCGACCGGCGCGGCCGCTCATCTGGTTAAACTCAATGCCGCCAAACGGCATGTGATAGAGCACGACATGGCGAATATCGGGAAGGTTGACGCCCTCGCCAAAGGCGGATGTCGAGACGATGCAGCTGAGGCTGCCGTCTCGAAACGCCTCCTCTACGCGATGGCGGTCGGTGCGCGTAAGGCCAGCGTTATAGAACGCGATACGGGTCGCACAGTCGGGAACGCGTTTGCGTAGTGTCTTGGCGAGCGCCACGGACTGGTCACGCGAATTGACGTAAATGACGGTCTTCTCCCCCGTCGCCACGATCGACACCAAACGGTTCTCGCGGCTCGCAAGGTCGCGGTCGTCCTCGAGCTGCAGGTTCTCGCGCACCGTCTCGTCGACCACCGTGCGAGTGATTGGCAACATGCGGGCAAGCTCGGCCACGACCGGAGCCGTCGCGGTGGCCGTCGCAGCCATAACGACCGGGTCGCCCAGGGCTTTGAGGATATCGGGCATGTCGAGATAGGCGCTACGGTCGCCGCCCTTGGCAAGGCCGGCGTGGTGCGCCTCATCGATAACGACAAAGCCGATGCGGCCCGAACGCGCGAAACGGTCACGGTGGATAGACAGGAACTCGGGCGTCGTGAGCACGATACCGGTGCGGCCCGAAGCTAGGCCGGCGAACACGTCATCGCGTGCGGCCTCCACGGTCTCGCCGGTCAGCACGCCAACGCCAATGCCAAGCGCTGCCATCGTCGACGAGAGGTGATAGGCCTGGTCGGCAACGAGCGCACGCAGCGGATAGACAAAGATGCTCGCACGCCCGCGAAGGACCGCCTCGCGCGCGGCATGCACATGGAAGATGAGCGACTTGCCGCGCCCCGTTCCCATAACGGCCAGAACACTCTGGTGATCGGCCAGGGCATCGAGCGCCTCGACCTGCGCGCGGTGCGGCTGGTTCGAGCCGATAAAGCTATGGATAAGCGAGCGCGTCAGCTCGGTATAAGAAAGCTGGGCGAGCGTCTCGCGTTTACGCGACTCCAGGCGCAGGCCAGAATCCGCCGGTTGCACGCCGCGGCGAAGTTCACATGCCGGATCGTCGATATTGGACGCCGTGGTATCGCGCACCAAGACATCCTTGATCATGAGCTTGGGCTTCACACGCCCCTGCCAATGCTCGGCAACGGCCTCGAACACCAAGTCGACGGCGCTATCGCAATTGATGAGCTTATCGATCTGCGGCACGCGGAACATAATGGCCGGCACACTCGCGGCGCCATCGGTCGCCACGAAGCGCATGTGCTCGCCGGTTTTGCCCACCACGGCGCGATCGCACATTGTCACGCCCTCGGCCGCCAACAGCGGCACCTTGTTGCCCTGGCCAAACGGCTCAAGACGGGAGATCTGCTCGATGGTCTCAATATTCAGCTCGGAGAGGTCGACGGTAGCGGCAACCTCGTCGGTGTCCTCAAAGTCCTCGGAGGGAAGCTCGGACAGCACGGCGGAAAGGCGACGACGGAACTCGTCGAGCTTGGACGCCTCGATGGTCACGCCCACCGCACCCGCATGCCCGCCGCGACGAATCAGCAGATCCGAGCAGCGCTCTACGGCGTCGAACAGGTTGACCTTGCCCACCGAGCGGCCCGAACCGCGAGCGATACCGTCTTCGATCGAGAACAGCAGCGCCGGCACGTGATAACGGTTGGTCAGGCGGCTCGCTACGATGCCCTTGACGCCCTCGTGCCAGCCCTCGCCACCCACGACGATTGCGCGACCGCCGTCATAGGTCTCTTCGACCTTTGCCATGGCATCGCGCGTGAGCTCCGCCTCGATCTCGCGACGCTGACGGTTGATCTCCTCGAGCTCGGCCGCAAGCGCGCTTGCCTCGATAGGATCGCGGGCAAGCAGCAGGTCGAGCGCCAGCTTGGGATCGGCCATGCGGCCGGCGGCGTTCAAGCGGGGAATGAGCGAAAACGACAGGCCATCGGCCGTAATGGTAGAAAGGTCGGCCTTGGCAAGTGCGGCAAGCGCGATATAGCCGGGACGGGCCGTCACGCGC
>JAXKFZ010000036.1:0-3631 GCA_036550635.1 Collinsella sp.
CAGATTGAGACAAACGGAATCGTCCTGCAGCAATATCTCAATCTGTAACATCTAGCAGCTGAAATTCGCCTCTGGTGTTACAGATTTAGTCTAAATGGTTAGCTCAGTGGAACCGTCTCGATCTGTAACATCTAACGTCCGGAATCGGCCCTACCCGTTACAGATCGAGACAAACGACCGGCCAGACAACCCCAACACAAAGAAAGGCTCCCCTCTCGCCCAGTGGACGGGAGGGGAGCCTTATATGTGACCGCGGCAAAAGGATGGCAATACCGCAGTCGCCCAAAGGGAGGGCCTGGATGCACCAGGCCTAGATAAGGTTCTTGCCAGATACCTTGTCGAAGAGGTGGGTCGCGTTCTTCTCGAACTTGAACCAGATGGTGTCGCCAGCCTTGAGCGCGCCCTTGGCCTCGAGGTCGACGACGGGGATAATCAGGACAAACTGGCCGTCGGGAGCGGTCACGTGGACATGCTCGGTCGAGCCCATGAGCTCGGTCACCTCGACGGTGCCCTGGAGCGCACCCTCCTCGCCCTTGTCGGCAAGCAGGATCTGCTCGGGACGCACGCCGGCCGTAATCTCCTTCACGTCGCCGCCGTCCCAGTTGAGGGCAAGCTGAGCGCAAGTCTCGGGGGCGAGCGCCACGTTCATATCCTCGGTCTTGACGGTAAAGCCGTTGCCCGAGCGCACCAGCTGGGCATCGAAGAAGTTCATCTGCGGCACGCCGATAAAGCCGGCAACGAAGATGTTCGCGGGATGATTGAAGACCTCCTGCGGGGTGGCGATCTGCTGGACGACGCCGTCCTTCATGACCACGATACGGTCACCGAGGGTCATAGCCTCGGTCTGGTCGTGAGTAACATAAATGAACGTGCCCTTGATCTCGTGGCGCAGCTTAATGAGCTCGGCACGCATCTGGTTACGAAGCTTGGCGTCCAGGTTGGACAGCGGCTCGTCCATCAGGAAGACCTTGGGGTCACGCACGATGGCGCGGCCGATAGCGACACGCTGGCGCTGGCCGCCGGAGAGTGCCTTGGGCTTACGGTCGAGGTACTCGGTAATGCCCAGAATCTCGGCAGCAGAGCGAACCTTGCGGTCGATCTCGTCCTTGGGAACCTTCTTGAGCTCGAGCGTAAATGCCATGTTCTCGTACACCGTCATATTGGGGTACAGAGCGTAGCTCTGGAACACCATGGCGATGTCGCGGTCCTTGGGCGCCACGTCGTTGACACGCTTGCCGTCGATGAGCACATCGCCCGAGGTAATGTCCTCCAGGCCGGCGACCATGCGCATCGTCGTGGACTTACCGCAGCCAGAGGGGCCAACGAGGACGACGAACTCCTGGTCGTGAACGGTGAGGTTGAAGTCCTCTACAGCGAGCACACCGTCCTCGGTAACCTTGAGGTTGTGCTTCTTCTCCTCGGTCTTCTTCTTTTTGCCAAAGAAGCCTTTCTTTTTTGACTCGTTGTTGGGATACACCTTCTGAACATGTTTGAGAACGATCTCGGCCATGTCTCTACCTTTCGATATGCGGCGCCGCGCTGAGGGGCTCCGCAGAAACTTGCAAAACAGTTACGGCATTAGCCCTTGACGGCACCTGCCACCACGCCGTCGATGATGTACTTCTGACAGAGGATGTACATGATGACGATAGGGATAACGACCATCATGATGCAGGCCATCATGGGACCGAGCTCGACGTGGCCGTAGCCGCCGCGGAAGTACTGAATCAAGATAGGAATGGTCTTGTACTTGGTGGAGTCGAGGGTAAGGTAGGGCAGCAGATAGTCGTTCCAGACCCACATGGTCTCGAGAATGCCGACCGAAAGATAGGTGGGCTTCATGATGGGAAGGACGATCTTAAAGAACACCTGGACCGGGTTGCAGCCGTCGATCATGGCCGCCTCTTCGATCTCGAGCGGAATGTTCTTTACAAAGCCGGCGAACATAAAGACCGCCAGGCCCGCGCCAAAGCCAAGATAGATAAAGCAGATGTTGAACGGCGTGTTGAAGCCGATGCGGTCCGCCAAATTGGACAGCGTGAACATGAGCATCTGGAAGGGCACGACCATCGAGAAGACGAACAGGTAATAGAAGAAGTTCGAGATCTTGTTGTTGACACGAACCACATACCAAGCGCACATGGAGCAGCACACCAAGATCAGCACGACCGACGTGACCGTGATGATGAGTGAGTACATAAATGCCGAGGCAAAGCCCTGCTCGTTAAGAGCGTGCAAGTAGTTTGCAAGGCCGTTGAACGTCTCGGGCGTGAGCAGATCGAACGCCGTGGTGGTGCTGATTGCGGTCGCTTTCTTAAAGGAATTGAGCGCGATCATAAACACGGGGTAGATCCACGCGAGCGACAGGATCGTAAAGAAAATCGAGAGCGCGCGGTTGATAACCTTATCGCGTTTCATTACTGCTGCACCTCCTTGGACCTCGTGGCCTTAAGCTGGATCATGGAGATGGCCACGACCAGGATGCAGAAGATAACCGCCTTGGCCTGACCAATGCCCTGCCATGCGATACCGGCACGCGAATAGAACGTGTTGTAGATGTTCAGGGCGAGCATCTCGGTGGAGTGCGCGGGGGCGCCGCCGGTAAGGGCGAGGTTCTGGTCGAACAGCTTAAAGCCGTTGGTGATGGACAGGAACAGGCAGATGGTGATGGTCGGCATCAGGTTAGGGATCTTAACCTTCCAAAACGTCTGCCATGCCGTAGCGCCGTCGACCTTGGCGGCCTCGATGTAGTCGGACGGAATGGACTGCAGACCAGCGATGTAGATGATCATCATGTAGCCGACCTGCTGCCACAGGGTCAGGATGATAAGGCCCCAGAAGCCAGCAGCAGAGTTAAGAGCGATGAGCTGGGCGCCCACGTTGGAGAGCAGGCAGTTGATCAGAATCTGCCAAATGTAGCCCAGCACGATGCCGCCGATCAGGTTAGGCATAAAGAAGATCGTACGGAAGATGTTGGTGCCTTTGAGCGCCTTGCGGGTGAGCGCCTGCGCAATGGCCAGGGCGATCACGTTGATGAGCACCGTCGACAGGAAGGCAAACGCCACGGTAAAGAAGAACGACGTGGCAAACTGCGGATCGGACAGCGCGCGCACGTAGTTCGCGATACCGACAAAGTGCGCGTTGTTAATGGTAATAAACTGGCAGAACGAGAGATAGAAGCCCTGGATAAAAGGGATCACGAACCCGATCATAAACGCCAGGCACGTGGGCAGCATAAAGAGCGGCCACCAGCGCTTGAGTGCTTTGCCCATAAAAGGGTCCTTTCAATATGCAGGGGGCGGGCAAACCAACGTCTGCCCGCCCCCCTGTCGCTAATCAGATAGCTTGGGCAGCAACTGCTTACTCGGAAGCGGCCTTCTCGGTCTTCCAGCCATCGACGAAGGCGTTCTTGACGCCGTCCCACTTGCTGTTATCGGCAGCGTAGGCAATCAGAGCCTGCTTGAGGTTCTTCTTCCACTCCTCGGAGGGAATGTAGACGAAGTCCCAAGCGACGGTCTTCTTGCCGTCCTTGGCCATGGCAACGGCCTGCTGCGAGAAGACGTTGGTGGTCTCCTTGGCGCTCTTGAACGGAGCGGTCAGACCCATCTTGTCGGCGATGATGCTGGTCGGG
>JAXKFZ010000238.1:0-12257 GCA_036550635.1 Collinsella sp.
GGCCATCATCATCACGTCGGGGTAGTGCGCCTCCACGGCGCAGTTGACCTGGCGAATGAACGCGCTGGCATCCAGGTCCTCCTCGGTACCGTACTTGTTGAACTTCTTTTGGCCCGGATCGTCGATGCCAAAGTTGAGGTACAGCATGCTGGACACGCCGTCCATGCGAATGCCGTCCACGTGGAAGTTCTCGAGCCAGTACAGCACGTTGGAGACCAGGAAGGAGCGGACCTCGCCGCGGGCGAAGTCGAACTTGTGCGTGCCCCAGTTGGGATGAATCTCGTGCTCAAACAGCATGTGGCCGTTAAAGGTGGCAAGGCCGTGGGAGTCGGCGCAAAAGCCGCCGGGTACCCAGTCCATGATCACACCGATGCCCGCCTCGTGGCACGCATCGATAAAGTGCATGAGCTGCTGCGGGTCGCCATAGCGCGACGTGGCGGCATAGTAGCCGGTCGTCTGGTAGCCCCAGGAGCCGTCGAAGGGATGCTCCATAAGCGGCATGACCTCGATATGCGTGTAGCCCATGTCGCGCACATAATCCACGAGCTCCACCGACAGGTCGTCGTAGGTGTAAAACTCACCGCGCTGCGCGGGGAAGGGATCCATGGGGCCGGGGTAGTTGCCGTACTCGTCCGGCTCGCCCTGAGGCGCGTCGCCGTGGCGCTTCCACGAGCCAACATGCACCTCGTAGATGTTAAGGGGCTGCGACATGTGGTTATGGCTGGCACGGCGCTTGAGCCAGGCGGCGTCGTTCCACTTATAGCCATCGAGGGTCCACAGCACGCTGGCAGTACCCGGAGGGCACTCGGCCTTAAAGGCATACGGATCGGCCTTGTAGAGCTTTTCGCCCTCGTTGGTCTCGATAAGGTACTTATAGAGCTGACCCTGCTCGGCGCCAGGAATAAAGCCTTCCCAAATAGCGCTCGTATGCATGGGCACCAGCGGGTTGGCTTGTTCATCCCAGTCGTTAAATTCGCCAATGACATGGACGCTTTTTACATCGGGCGCCCAAACGCAAAAGCGCCAGCCGCGCGTACGGTTCTGCGTGTCGGGATGAGCGCCCATCTTTTCCCAGCTGCGCTCCCACGTGCCGATGCCAAATAGGTAGACATCGTCCTTGGTGAGCTCCGGTGCATGCGGGGCGGCTTTGCGGGTAGCAGGCTTTTTGGTTGCTGGCTTTAGCTTTGTATCGCTCACGTTTGATCCCATCATGACGCGGCAGCGTGTTGCCTTGGTGACTAGATGCGAAAGGTCCAAGGCTGCACGAATCGAAGGGACGGCGATAGTTCTATGATCCGTTCCACCTCGCGTGCTCGGTGGAACTTTCGGCAGAAACTACGATAACACCTGTACGTTAGTTTTATGGACGAAAGTGGATTTGCAGGCGCGTTTAATCGGTAAGCGCCATGTTTATACCACTGGCAGAATTGCCATGGTAAAACTCTTGACAGTTTTACCAATTAGGGTTTCAAAGCTGTTAGGCTGACGTTTGGTAAAACGTTTTTAGCAGGTTGTTTACCATTTGACATCGAAAGGCTCGTTTATGAACCACATCACTGCTCCAAGTGTTGCTTTTATTTTCGATTGCGACGGAACACTGGTTAATAGCACCCCCGTCTGGGGCCATGCGCAGACCGAGTTATTGCACCGCCACGGAGTTGACGTGACGGTCGACGATTTTGCCCAGTTTGAGCATTTGTCGCTCGAGGACGAGTGCCAGGCCTACCACGACACCTGGGACATTGGCGAGAATGGCGAAGAGTTGTATCGCGAGTTGAGCGACATCTTGATTGATGGCTACTCCAGGGTTCCGCCGCGCGAGGGGCTCCTGGCATTTTTAGAGCAGGCGAAGACGGCGGGCATTGCCATGTGCGTTGCTACGTCCACGCCGGCCGAGCTGGTTAAGTCTGCGCTTGCGGGCGCCGGGCTCGATGCCTACATGGAGTTTGTGACCACCACGGGCGAGGCGGGACGCTCTAAACAGTTCCCCGATGTGTACGAGTTGGCGCTGCGCCGCCTAGAGGAGCGCCATGGGCACCGGTTTGAGCGCGCATGGGTGTTTGAGGACGCCGTCTTTGGCCTCAAGAGCTCTGGCTCCGCCGGCTTTAGGCGGGTAGGCATCTATGACCCGCACGGCCGCATGAAGCGCGACGATGTGCGCGACAACTGCGATATCTTTATCGACAGCTATGAGGTCCTGGATCTGGCCCGCGTTCTTGCGTATGAAGGTTAGGCGAGGGCTGTGGCTTGTAAGGTATTAGTGGTCTGCGGCTCGCCCGTGGTGGCGAGCGCGGATCTGTTGCGTAGGTTAGCGGGGGAGTGCGACCACGTTGTCGCCGTGGATCGCGGGCTCGACGCGCTGCTGGGCGCCGGCCTGGGCTGCGACGTATATGTAGGAGATGCCGATACGGTGAGCGACGCAGGCCGTGCTCTTGTTGATGCCGCTGAGGACTTTGAAGTTGAGCGCCACGACCCGTATAAGGACTATACCGACCTGGCTCTGGCGCTCGATTCCGTCCGCCGTCGCTGGTCGGGTGCCGAAGTGGTTGCGACCTGCGCTACGGGCGGCCGTCCTGATATGGCGCTTTCCGTACTGGGCCTGCTCGCGGGCCACGAGGACGCTCCGGTCTGGATTGCCGAGGACAAGGTGGTCGCACGCATCCTACGCGCAGGCGAATCGTGGACCATCGAAGGTGCCGAAGGCAAGACGTTTTCTATCATCGCCATTGCCCCCAACACCGAGGTAAGCGAACACGGTTTAGAGTGGGAGTTAGATCACGCTTCGTTAGGCCTACTAGCCGACACGGGCATCAGCAACGTCGTCAGGGGTACGGCCAGGATCAAAGTCCACCAAGGCGTCGCAATCGGTTATTTGCTGCATCAGGGTTTTATCGGGACGGTGGATAAAAATAATCGCTCGTAGAGTGATTATTTTTGCCCCGTCCCAGGAAAACCCGTAAGTAAGAAGATCGGCCCAAAAAAACTTCTTGCATAACTAAGATTCTTCCCCTATAGTATCTCCTCGTCACGGGGGCGTAGCTCAGCTGGGAGAGCGCTTGACTGGCAGTCAAGAGGTCAGGGGTTCGATCCCCCTCGTCTCCACCATCGTGAATGCTAGGCCACTCAATCGAGTGGCCTTTTTATTTGCAATATCTTTTGATCCCCATTTAGGGAATGACCCCAAATGGGGATGTTCCAAAACCGCCAGATTGAAACCTGTCCCTTAATACGAGGTTGTCCGCTAGCCTCTTCATCTACTCCAAAAAGTTCATAACCAGAGAGACCATAGATTGCCCGCTATCTCGTCGCATGCAAGATGGTATAGCTCGCGCACCGGGACGGCGGACAGGGAATCCGGTTGTTTAATCAATATTCGACGCGCGGTACTTTCCAGGGAGGCTTATAAGGGTTTGACGAAGTGCTTGCTCCCTTTTTACATCCGATTGCTGCAGATAGGTCAGCTCACACGCGATTGTTGTAAAGTCGGAAGAGAAGGCCTCCGTCGCTCCGCTCTTCTTGAGCTTGAGGATGGTTTCTCCATGGCATTTTCTAGCGATAAGTCCCGATCCGCACGGGCAGGGGAGGTGTCCGCGGTAGTTTTCGAAACAGACGGCCCCAAGCAGCTTCATGATCGTTGGAAAATCCGCTTCCCCGAAAAGCTCCTCGTAGTAACGAAGGATCCCCCGGACTCCATGAGCTCTGTCTCCGAAAGGGTAGTTTCCGTATCTTTTTCGGAAGAGATAAGAGTACAGGTAGCTTCGGATCGGCCCATCGAGAAGCGCTACAAGGGACGGGTTTTCAAGTTGGGCCAGGAGTAACTCACCCCGAACCCCTAGACAGAAGGTCCCGTTAAGGTAGAGATGCTCGTACCCGGGATCGATGACGCCGGATGTCTCCCTGACCGTTGGGAGGCTTGCAGGGTAGTCGCCTGGGACAACCAGTTGAAGGTCGAAATCCTCCGCCAAGCGAACGCCATTGTAGGTCGCGTCAAGAGAGTATGGTCCAGTGAGGATGACCTTTCCCTGCTGTCCAGCTTCGCGCTTAAATCCAGTGCGCACTTTCAGCAGCTCCTCGATAGCCCTTTCGGGGCTGGTCATCGCTACATCGACCATGGCTTCAAGGGAGTGACGACGCTAGGAACGACGGCTGCCGCTGTAACGGGCATTGCTCTTTTTCCAATCTTGCTCCCGAAGATGGCTTCGGCTGCAGCGCCGCCCTTCGCCCGCGCTCCGCAGCGCAGGTTGCCGAGGCTTCGATCGATTTCCTCTACCCATAATGTAAGGAGCGCGAAACTCTCGTCATCCCATTCTTGGAGCAGATCCTCATCGTAAACCGGATTAGGTAGGCTCCGTGCTGCTGCGAGTGATCTCGCGCATTGGATGAAGCTTTCCAGGAATTCGATCGCCTTTGTGTTGTTGGGCAGGTGATCGGATACCTTTCCGATGATGACGGTGACTACGCAGGATGCCGGTGCCTTCTCAGACTTACCGCAGCGATGGTAGAACTCGTCCCGAGAACGCTTCAGAACCTGGACCGCTCTCTGCATCTCCGAGCGGTCAAGGGAGTCCGGTACATCTTCGATAGATGCGTAGAGGCTTCGGTTTTCCTTCAGGATTCGGGCCTTCCTTTGGGCTCTTTCCACGGCGGCGAAGCGTTCGTTCTTGTCGATGAACCACTGGCACAGCCCGCGTGGGTTGCTTCCGTGCCACCGTTCGGGATTCTTCCACGCCATCGAGACCGAACTGTCCGCGTACTCTTGGCGCGTCTTGCAAGTCTTGTCGTCTATGCAGGTGTTCAAATCGAGTCGGAACCCTCCCTCGATTCCGTTGGCTACGTATTCAACGGTGATGCACTCGTCGTATTCTTTCGCCATGTTGCCGTACCTGTCGCTTTTGAGGAGGGTCTCATCGACGGGGTCTCTGACTTCCCCGGGTGTGTTGTTTGCGCTGTCAAAGCCCGGACGATTCACGAGGACGTCGATGTCGAAGTACGCGTCCTCGTTTTCGGAATAGGGCCTCACCACGGTTCCTGTCAAGATGGAGCCGCATGGCGATATGTCCGCATCGATGCCGTGGTTTCCTAAGAATTCTCCTACAGCCTTGTAATGGGACGTCGCCTCTTCGAACATCGAGGGTGTGATGTCGAGGAGGCTTGCGCCTTTCGACAGAATATTGTTGATTTCGATCTCGTTCATCTCTACTCCGTTCCGCGCATGGCATCTTTGCTTCAAATGTTTCTTATTACATTCAATCTACCACAATTTGAAATTGGAACAAAGGAATGGTAAGATTCCTACCATAGACATTGTACAGATACATTATTTAAGGAACTAAAATGCTTATCGAGTTCACATTCGAGAATTTCAAGTGCTACCGGGGTGAGACCACTCTGCAGATGACCGCTGCTCCCATTGACGAGCATGCCGAGACGCTCATCCCGGGTTCGGGTAAAAAGAAGTTCCTTCCGATTGCGGCGATCTACGGTCCGAACGGCGGGGGAAAATCCAGCGTGCTCCAAGCCCTCACGTGCTTGGAGCGACTGATCACCATGCCGTATCTCGTCCTGAGGGCGCGTCTCTCGAAGACGCCCCATATTGAGTGCCGGCCATACGCTTTCGAGGCGGAGAGCCGGTCCGAAGCGACGACGTTCTGCGTAATTTTCCAGGTCGGCGATTACACATACCGCTATATCCTCTCGGTGCTCGGCGGAGAGGTGGTCGAGGAGTACCTGCATAGGCGAAAGGCGGGCAGGGGGGCGGAGGCCACGCTGTTCGAGCGCACTGACGGCGCCGTCGAACTCGGCTCCTCCCTGAGGCGCAAGGGGGTGAACACTGACGTCGACTCGATGATGCCCTACCTGTCGTTCTTGGCGATCAACTACGATATAGAGGCGGTGGAGGAGGCGTTCGGCTGGTTCCTCGATTGCCAGGTCCTCGACTACTCTGAATCGTCCTTCGAGGACTTTTTTATGGAGCCGAGGGGCGACGAAGAGAGACAGCTGATAGTGCGTATGCTCAACGCTATGGACATTGACATCACGGGAATCCGTTACCAGAAAGACGATGAGGGCCTGGAGATCTACCTTACGCATGAGTCGAGCGACGGCACCGAGCTGGAGCTCGGCGAGGAGTCGAACGGCACGAGGAAACTGCTCAACCTCGTTCCTCCGTTTCTCAGGGCGCTCGAGAGCGGCTGCCTTGTTGTTTCCGACGAGCTTGACGCGAAACTTCATCCGAAGCTCCTCCGGTATCTCATTATGCTGTTCACGAACAGGGATATCAACAAGAACGGCGCGCAGCTGGTGCTCACGTCGCACGACATGACGATCCTCAACAGTTCCGTCTTCCGACGCGACGAGATCTGGTTCGCAGCTAAGACCCCCGAAGGCCCATCAACGCTGTACTCGCTTTCCGATATCGCTGACATCGACGGAAAGCGCATCCGCACCCAGAATGCGTACGACAGGCAATACCTCGCGGGTCGTTATGGCGCCGATCCCTACCTCAGGAGCATGTTGGAATGGGGCGGTTGCGATGAGCAATAAGCCCCCGAAGCACAGCGAGGTCAAGAAGAAGGAGAGCACGGCGAAGAGGATGAGGGCGAGCTGGGGGAAGCCGCGCGCCGCAGCTCCCTCAATCAAGATCCGCCCCGAGCGCTACCTCATCGTTACCGAGGGAACCAAGACTGAGCCCTATTACTTCGAGAGTTTCAGGAAGCGAATCAACGCAGGTTATCATGGCGAGTACGTGACGCTGCGGGTGTGCGGCATGGGCGATAACACCGTATCGCTGTTTGAGAGGGCAAGGGCGATCGCTATTGCTGATCCCGATGGGTTCACGCAGGTCTGGGTCGTCTATGACAAGGACAGCTTCCCTTCCCGCGACTTCAACGCCGTTGAGGAACGCTGCGCATCCGCAAGTGACAAAGGCACGGTATACCGCGCAGCGTGGACCAACGAGGCCTTCGAGCTGTGGTACATACTCCACTTCGCCTACGTCGATTCCGCGTTGGACAGAGGTTCTTACGAACCCATCCTCACGCGTCACCTATGCGCCGAGGGTTTCGGCAGGTACGAAAAGAACCGAACGGACATGTTTGATATCCTCGAAGGCCGCATGCGTATGGCTATCTCGAATGCGGAGAGGCTCGAGAAGCTCAATAGGGGCCTTGCTCCTGCAGACTCGAATCCGGGCACGGCGGTCCATTTGCTTGTCAAGGAGTTGCTGCCCTACCTGAACTCTGGAGCGTTAGGTGATCGTGTTGAATAGTGGCGCGAGGATCAGCGAGATTCAAAACAGTAAAGAGAGCAAACGACTGTTGGCGGCTCAGCGCCAGACGTATACGGATGCGAAACTGGTGGACTTGGTGAATGCCTGCGTTTGCCTTCTGCTGCCGCTAGGGGTTACCGTTGCACAGATCTTTCTGAACGTGCCTTGGGAGGCTCTTTTCCTGGTTTGGATTGCGACCGTGGTTGCAGGCAACTGCCTGCCAAAGCGGTCCATGTACCTTATCGACGAAGCTGCTGCCATGCAGCAGCGCTTCGATTCGGATGTCTTCGGAATCAAATTCGAGAACGTGTGCCGAGACGACAGGAGAATCGCTTTTCAGGCTGGGCGCTATCGCGAACGTCATGGTGACGACGACGGCAAGTTAAGACTTGATAACTGGTATTCAGTAGACATCGAGGGCGCAAGGCCGGGTGACGCAATCACCAGATGCCAACGTCAAAATACCGAATGGACAAAACGCTTGTTCAAACGCTGTATATGCATCGAGATCTGCGGCGCGGTTATTGTCGCTGCTGCGCTGACCGTTTTGGTTTTCTGCCTGGATATCAATCCCTTCAACCTCTTTTTCCTATTCTCGATTATAGAGTGGATGGTTCAGAGATTATTTGAATACCGTGATGCTTTCACTAGGGTTGGGGCACTTGCGGGTTCTTTGTCATCGTTCAGGCTATCTTCGAGAGAGAATATCCTGAAAGTTCAGGAAAAGATTTTCGAGTACAGAAAAGCGCCTTATCTTGTTCCTGATTGGCTGTACGCTCTTTCCAAGAAGATAGACGAAGCAGCTACGGTGAACTGACAAATCGAACGATGTCTCTTAGTTTGCGCATTCTATCGGCTTGTATCGACGGCCCTCTCGGTGGTTCGGCTCTCAGCGGACGCGGTACCAGGTGCCTGGTACCGCGTCGTAGCGTCCTTCCCATCTCTTCACGTTCCCGTTCCCCCGGTTTTCGTGTCCCAAGTGTTTGTTCCTCGATGCCGTCGATGATGCCGTGTGACGCCAGGCGAACAATGTTGAGCGATGCACGCAACTCGGAGATTTTCTTGCCGGTGCTCCACGAGGCGATGTAAACGAAGCTGTAGTCGCTCGTGTCGAGCCCGAACCAGTTGGAATCGGCAAGGTCGACGCTACCGAGCATTCGTAAGTCGATTCCTCCTTTCACCGACTGGCAAAACGATTTACACCTAATTGCGAATATTCCTCACGCGATTTCTCTTTGCTCCCGCATCGATCTCGCTAAACTGATAGCTGCTGCTACCAGGGCATTTTCTGGTGCACATTCAATTGGCTCCTGCGAAGATCGGAGCGGGTATGTTTGCCGCCGAGTCCCACACCAGCCGTCATCACATCGCGATCGCTGCCATGGCCTGCCTATGCGTCTTGCTGGGCGGGCCTTCCTATGCCGCGGGCGCGGAGAGCCTCATCATCGCGGGCGCGACGTACTACGGGCCGGGCGTGTCGGGCCCCGGCTGGACCTGGACCGATGCCGGCCATCTGGAGCTTGACGGCTACGCGGGCGACGCCATCGGCGCCGACGGCGACCTGGTCGTGACGCTTTCCGGGCGCAACTCGGTGGTCGAGTCGCATGCGCCCGATGCGGACATCACGCAGTGCGGCATGGAAGTGTGGGGCGACCTGACGCTTCGCGGCACCGGGTCCCTGGCGGCATCGGGCTCGCAGTGCGCGATCCACGCTTCTCAGGCGCTCGTGGTGGACGGCTGCGCCGTCGATGCCCGGGCAGACGGGGCGAATGTCACGGGCGAGGCCGTGGCCGGCGTGATCGCCGCCCGTATGGCCGTGCGCGGCGGCGGGCGCGTCGTCGCCGTCGGTGCCGCGCCCGCCGCCGGCGCGCAGGCTTTTGGTGTGTACCTGCAGGACGCGGGCGCCGGCGACGGCTCGGCCGGGTGCAGGCTTTCCGTCGACGCCTCGTGGCTCGATGCGACCGGTGCCGATGGCGGTGTTGCGTGCACGGGCGGGTCGCTTGTGTCCGCGCGGTTCGTGGCGCCTGCGGGCGGGGCCTTTAGTGCTGATGGTGTGGTGGATGCCGGCGGTGCGCTGGCGCCGCATGTGGTGGTTGAGCCCGAAGGCGCCACGCCGCCGGCAGGGGAGACTGGTGGGCGCGACGTGCCGGGCGGAGAGGCGGGTGAGCCTTCCTCCGATGCCGACCCCGCCGCCGGAGAGCCCACCACAGGACCCTCGGCAAATCCCGCGCCAAAGCCCGCGGCCGCGTCAACCAAGACAACAACGACAGTAACCAAGACCACGGTCGCCAAGGCCTCCAAGCCTAAAACCGCAACCGCGGCCTCCACGTCTCTCCCCAAGACCAGCGACAACAACATGATCGCCGCTTCCTTAACGCTTTTCATTCTGGGGACAGTGCTCCCGGCTGCTGTATATCGTTGCTAAGACCCCGTTTATGCGAAACCAGGGGAGGGATGAATGCAGCTATTACAGAAGTATTTAGCCTTCTACTGAATCAAATTTCTTAGAGATTGGTGCCGTATCAGCTATCGCTGCGACGGCACTATTTTGTTTAGCTCGACTGCCTCTCGATCTATTACCGATGTTGAGCCTTACACCCCATCTGCCAGAGCGATAAGATAATTGCAATCCAAATGATGCCGTTTATAAAGCTCCATTTGGATCCAATTGCCTATATCACTGGAGCCATACCATGAGGAACTACTATCAAATCAAAACCGTCGCATCGGCCCCTCCAAGAAGGCTCATCCCGATCGGAAAAGTCGTCAGCGCTGCTGGTCTTGTATTGGCAATTGTCAGTCTCTTTTACGCTCTGCCATCGAGTGCCAACATATATGGCTCGCTTTTTTACTTTCTTACTTATTGGCTTGTTCTTTTTTGTAGACGGGCTCCTTCTTGTTATTACAGCATCAAAGCAACAAGAGAAACTACTGCGGCTACGCCAATCCCTCCTAGAAGATGATCCGCAAATCGTCGCAAGCGCCGAAGAGTTTATGGCTCAGCGAAAGGCCCTGACACAGAAAGGCGAAATTACTGGCATCTTCATTGTCCATAATGCAACCAAAGATCTGTACTACGTAGGCCAAAGCGCAAAGGCAATTGATCGGGCGGCCATACAGTTTCTCGGTAGGGGCAATTGCGATGTATATGCCGACTACAAGTACGGTGACTCATTCAACGTACGAATAATCCCGCTGTCGGGAAGCTGCTACGAAAGTCTCAATGAGCTAAAACGCGCGGCGATACAAGCGCTCGAGGCTGCTGATGAAGTGCTCTATTAAAGGCGAATGTTAGGTTAAATGAAATGGCAAGCTCAAATAACGCAGGCAACAACGAGGAATTAACGCCGTCCGTCGAAGAAACGCTTCTTAACGAATCCGGCTCGATTGCCAGGGTCAAATCGTTCTCATGGATCTGGTTTATCAACAAGGAACGAATCCACGACATAGATCCCTTCCAATGCGGCAAATGGATGTTCTTCTTCTCTCCATTCAAAACCGCCCTCATGAACGACATTGTCGGAACCGCAGTTCTTGATGGCGTCGTCGTAGAAGCCAAATACTCGAATCCCGAAACGCTCATCGCGGCGGGCTCCAAACAAGGTGTCTGTTGCTTTTACCTAAACGGTAACGATAGAGAAAGCCATATGAGGGTACTGAGATACATGCTGGAAAACGGGCTGATCAGGAAGACAAAGACCGGAAAGCTTTATAACATTTCGTTCAAGTTTGACTCTGAGACCTATGCAGGAAAGTACAAGGGGAGCGGCTTCTGCGGAAAGATAAAGCTCGCGGACTTCGTTGACCTGGAGACGGGAGAATTTATCTAGGACAGCGAACGGAGTGATGAACTCTGCTTATGCTAGGCTTTTATTGCTAACCCCATGATCAACGCACCGCGACGGTTATCATGTCAAAAAGACACTGAAGTGTGAAATAGCTTAAATCTCAGTAATACAAATAATCAGCAGTTCAGGTCTTATGGGAATAATTCAATTCGCATCACGTTGCATCTAAGCGGCTGTTTATACTTGGATATAAACACTAAGGAGGCAGCAATGCTTTGGAGCTATGTTCAGCTAGATGACGGCACTCAGTTTGCCTACTCAGAAACACGAGACGACGGGACCGTTCGCGTAGCCGTCGAGCGCCCGGTTGATTTTGGTTTTGACCATGCAGAATGCTTTCTACCTGCGGTCAAATGGTTTAACGTCGAAGGATTTTCTAATGACGATCTGGATTTTTTGACCGAGTTCGTTAGATCAAACGCTCCGTTTATCTTCGAGCTTGCAGAACGGCAAAAAGCTGGACCGGCGGTGGCATAATGCCTCGAATTCTTGTTTTTGGACAGTATGTTCTGTTCTTTTGGATTGCGGAAAACGGAGAACCCGTTCACATCCATGTAGGGGTAAAGAGGGCGGCAGCTAATTCGACTAAGTTTTGGCTCACTAAAAATGGCGGATGCACAGTTGCGAACAACGAAAGCAAGATTCCGGCTAAGGATCTCAAGGATCTTTCAAAACTAATCACCATGAACCATCGGTACATTTGTGACAAGTGGCGCGAAACCTTTGGTGATGATTCCCTGACATTCTATTGCTAAACCGCAATTGAGCCATGATTACACTTGTCAACTCATGATTGCCGATGTCGACGGGCGGGTCCTTCCCGTTACGCCGCTGGTGCTCCAGTCGTACTTTCCGATAGCCCGGAACCCAAAGACAACCAGCACTACGCCTGGATCCAGGACCTTGTTTCCGGAAACCGCACGCGAGCAGAACTCGCCGACGAGCTGCGCCGCGGTTGCGTTGTGGACACGGGCTACCCGTCGCACGTATAAAATCAAAGCATCGGTTGATTTCCGATCTCAGCCGAACACTTTGAGCGGATAGGCCGTTCCCGCAGCTAGCCGAACGCCCCCGAGGCCCCATCCGGGCCCCCGGGGGCGGCATTTTCCCAGTTGAAGGAACGGTGGAGATGTGTTTCGATA
>JAXKFZ010000239.1:0-1512 GCA_036550635.1 Collinsella sp.
ACGCAAGCCGTCCATATGACTAACGTTTTGCGGCACCTTGCCACAAATCGACTTGGGGTTTACGCCCGGCAGCAGGGTTCGTAACGTTTCGGCATCTTCGGCCTCAAGGCGCAAATCGCGTCGACCGTAACTCGTCTTACCAAAACTGTCCTCGAGTTGGTCGACCAGAACGCCCAAAGGCGCGTCCGTCTTTGCCATAAGCTCACACAGAATCAGACAGGCGAGGATTCCATCGCGCTCGGGCATATACGCGGCGATGCCGATACCACCGGCTTCTTCGCCGCCCATGAGGACGCCGCCCTTCTTCATCTCTGCCGCTATATATTTGAAACCGACTGGTTTGACGGTCACGCGGCAGCCAAGCGCCTCGGCAATGCGACGCACGAGCGTCGAGCATGAAAGATTGACGACGACGCGCCCCTCCAAATTACGAAATTGAACCAAGTCGCCCAAAACGAGCGCCATGATCTGATGCGGATGTATATATCTGCCGCGCTCGTCAACCGCGCCGATACGGTCGGCGTCGCCGTCGGTCACCAGGCCAGCGCAAGCTCCGTCCTCGATAACCGTGCGCTCGCAAGCGTCCACCCAAGGTTCAACGGGGTCGGGGCAGATATCTTCTTGGTCAGACGCCTGCCCGGCGTGAATCTCGTGCGCCTCAACGCCAAGCTCGCGCAGCAAGTCGGCTAGATAGCCCTGGGCTGCGCCGCCCATGGGATCGACAACCACGCGCAGGTGCGCGGCGCGGATGGCTTCGGCATCGACAAATGATGCCACCGCCTGCATATAGTCAGGAATGATATCCGCGGTGCGATATTGCCCCTCGATCCCCATTGGCTCGGGAGCCATGGTCTCTTCGAGCTCTTCGATGACATCCTGGTTGGCGGTCGAGCCGTCACCCATGCGAATCTTGAGGCACAGATAACCCTGCGGATGATGGGACCCCGTCACCATGAGCGCGCCGCACGCCTCACCGTCATAAGCCGCCGCCCACGTAAGGGCAGGGGTCGGAACAGGTCGCGAAGCGAGCACGGCGTCCAGCCCGTGCGCTGCTAGCACGCCCGCCGCAAGTTCAGCGAACTCGCTCGCCAGGGGCCGGGTGTCGAACCCTATATATACTGTTTTGCCCGGATTGGTCTTTTGCCACAACTCGCCGACGGCATCGGCGATACGAGCAACGTTATCGGCAGTGAAGTCCTCATCGACGCGAGCGCGCCAACCGTCAGTTCCAAAATGAATTATAGCGCACACGCGCAGACACCTCACAGTGTTTGGATCATGGTACGCATGGGGTATACCCGCAACATGCACTCGGCAACCTGCCGGCACCAGCATTCACCATTTGGGCAAATGCTGCCGAGGACATGCAAGCAATCAAAACCACCCCTAAAAGGGGTGGTTTGCTCTTAGGGTATAACCCTTGGATTTCCGGCACGCGTCTAAAGGCGCCGGCCCTCACGGGGTTCGGGCCGCACTGCAGATTGACCCGTGGCGGGCCGGTCAAACCGGCGC
>JAXKFZ010000240.1:0-4237 GCA_036550635.1 Collinsella sp.
AGAGGTATTAGAAATGTTCGAGAAGAGTGTCGAGGAGCTCACCGAGCTCGGCGCCCAGATCACCACGGCCGAGATTGCTCAGCAGCCCGAGCTTTGGCGTGATACGCTCAACATCTATCGCGAGAACAAGGAGGCCATCGAGGCCTTCCTTACCGAGGCTCGTGCTATGGGCGAGGGCCGTCTGTCCGTTGTCTTCACCGGTGCCGGTACGTCCGACTATGTTGGCGATACCTGCGCCCCGTATCTGCGTCACGCCGGCAACACTGATCTCTACGACTTTAAGCCCATCGCCACGACCGACATCGTGAGCGCCCCGCGCGACTTCCTGCGCGCTGAGGATCCCACGCTCGTGGTTTCCTTTGCCCGCTCTGGCAACAGCCCCGAGAGCCTTGCCGCCGTTGCCGTTGCCAAGGAGCTCGTCCACAACGTCAAGTTCCTCAACATCACCTGCGCTCCCGAGGGCAAGCTCGCCGTCGAGTCTGCCGATGATCCCAACGCGCTGACGCTGCTCATTCCGCGCGCCAACGACAAGGGCTTCGCCATGACCGGTTCTTATTCCTGCATGACCCTGCTCTCCACCCTTATTTTTGACACTGCCTCTGACGAGCAGAAGGCCGAGTGGGTCGAGACCATCGCCAAGATGGGCGAGGAGGTCATCGCTCGTGAGCCTGAGATCGCCGATTACCTGGCTGGCGACTTCAACCGCGTGACCTACTTGGGCTCTGGCTCCTTCGGTGGCCTTGCCCAGGAGAGCCAGCTCAAGATCCTCGAGCTTGCTCACGGCCTGGTCGCTACTTCCTACGACACCTCCATGGGCTATCGTCACGGACCCAAGTCCTTCGTCGACGATAAGACGCTCGTCTTCGTGTTCGTCAACAACGACGCTTACACCCGTCAGTACGACATCGACATCCTCAACGAGATCGGCGGCGACGAGATCGCTCAGCACACCATCGCCGTTCAGCAGGAAGGTGCCACCGTCTATGAGGGTGAGTCCTTCACCTTTAAGGGCTACGAGGCACTTCCCGAGGGTTACCTTGCCCTGCCGTTCGTGATGTTTGCCCAGGCCATCAGCCTGCTCAACTCCGTGCGCGTGGGCAACACGCCCGATACGCCGAGCCCCACCGGCACGGTCAACCGCGTGGTTAAGGGCGTGACGATTCACCCCTTCACCGCTTAATCGCGTCCCCCTGTAAGGGCGCCCGTCCGCTCATAACGGCGGGCGGGCGCTTTTTGTTTTACGTGGGCTGGGTATAAGCATCACCACAGTCAACTGCTTTAGAAGCAAGGAGTGCATATGAGCACGTACGCAATTAAGGCTGACAAGTTCTTCTTGCCGGCAGGTCCGCAACTGGGCGGCTATCTTATGGTCGAGGATGGCGTCTTTGGCGCCTGGCAGGCCGACGAGCCCTCTTGCGAGATTAAGGACTACACGGGATCGTGGATCGCACCGGGCATGGTCGACACCCACATCCATGGCTTCTACAACCACTCAACTACCGATAACGATCCCGAGGGCATCGATATCAGCTCGACCGAGCTCGCCCGTCGTGGTACCACCAGCTGGCTGCCCACGACGTTCACCGATGGCGTCGAGCAGATCAAGGACGCCTGCGCCGCTATCGCCCAGGCGGACGAGGGCCGCGGCCCCGACTTCTGCGGTGCTCGCATTCAGGGCATCTACTTGGAGGGCCCCTTCTTTACCATGAAGCACGTGGGCGCGCAGAACCCCGCTTATCTTATCGATCCCTCCGAGGAGGTCTTCGATCAGTGGCAGGAGGCTGCGGGTGGTCGTATCGTTAAGAGCGCCATGGCGGCCGAGCGCGACGGTGCCGCTGCTTATGCGGCTGCTCTGAACGCCAAGGGTGTGGTGACCAGCATCGGTCACTCCGACGCTACCTACGATGAGTGCATCGCCGCCATCAACGCCGGTGCCAGCTGCTTTACGCATACCTATAACGGCCAGCGCGGGCTGCATCACCGTGAGCCCGGTGTCGTGGGTGCTGCCATGTCCACGCCCGAGACCTACGCCGAGATCATCTGTGACGGCAAGCACGTAAACCCTGCCGCCATCAAGGCACTGCTGCAGGCAAAGGGCTGGCAGCACACGGTGCTCATCACCGACTGCCTGGGCTGCGGTGGTATGCCCGAGGGCAGCTACACCAGTGGTGGCATGGACGTCATCATGAAGGACAACCTGTGCTGGCTCGCCGACGGCAAGAGCATTGCCGGCTCGGTGCTCACGCTTGCCCAGGGCGTCAAGAACATCGTCGACTGGGGCATCGCCAGCGCCGATATCGCCATTCGCATGGCAACCGAGGTGCCGGCTCGCTCTGCGCACATCGAGGATAAGTGCGGCAGCATTATGCCGGGTCGCGACGCTGACTTTGTCGTGTTCGACCACGAGCTCACCCTCGTCGAGACGTATGTTGGCGGCCAGAGCGTCGGCAACGCCTTTACCGAGTAACGATAGAAAAAGACGGCGGGCCCGAATCTGCTCGGACCCGCCGTATGGGTTAAACGCTCAAAAGCACCTTTACAGTTACAGCTTGTTAGCGATCTTCTTTGCCGTGCGCTTAACGCCGGCCACCAGGCCTCCTGCAGGATGCTCCTTCTCGTAGGCTAGGCGCTTCTCGCGCTTGGCGTACTCTTCGACGATGATGTCGCCATACTCGTCTTCGATCTTGTCGAAGAAGTCGACGGCCCCCTTAATTTCCTCAGCGGTCGGGTGTCCCTTTTGGACACCGCCGGCGAGCTTGAACGGCCCCCACGTATCAAAGCCGGGGCAGCCGTAGACGCCCATAAAGATGGCCTGCCTCATGCGGCAGATGCCATCGATATCCTTGCCGTACCACTTGTTTTTGCCACCGTAGGTCATAAGGCCAAACACCTTGTCCTGCGGCTGCAGCACGTTCGTGAGCACGCGCGCCATATCTTTGTCGATCTCGGAGTAATAGATGCCCGTGGCGACACCGATCAGATGGTATTCGTGCAGGTCGGGGTACTCGTTTTTACCGAGTGACTTCACGTCGAGGGTATCGATTTCGGGGTGCGCCTCGACGATGGCGTCCACGAGCTTTTTCGTATTGCCGTGGTGGCGTGAGGCATAAAGGATGATGGTTCGCATAAGAAGGCCTTTCAGCTGTAATTGCATCAATGTCTGTATGGTACCCCGTTGCATGCCTGGGAAACCGGACGCATCGATGAACGTGCGGGTTTGTCCTTTGGTCAGGGCCGAGACGGGTTCTTGCGAGCAAAAAGCAGTTGTTCGAAAGGATGGACAATGGAATACGCTCTCTCCAACGATTCGATTTCTATCAAGGTCTCCACGGCCGGCGGCTCGTTTACCTCGATTGAGGCTGGAGGTCGCGAGTACTTGTGGCAGGGCGATCCCGCCGTGTGGTCCGGCCAGGCACCGATTTGCTTCCCGATTTGCGGAGGTTTGCGCGATAACAGCGCCATGACGTTTGCCGGACATCATGTGAAGCTCGCCCGCCACGGCTTTGCGCGTAAGCAGGAGTGGAAGCTGTTGAGCCAAAGCACAAACGAGTTGGCTATGTGCCTGGCATCCGAGGATAACGCTGCGCTGCTGAGCGATTATCCGTATCCGTTTAAACTTGTCGCCCGCTATACGCTCGAGGACGCCGCCGTGCGTGTCTCCTATGAGGTTACCAACGAGGGCACCGAGGACATGCCTTTCTTTATCGGTGGACACCCCGGCTTTAGGTGTCCGCTCGACGAGGGTGAGTCCTATACGGACTACGAGTTGCGTTTTGAGAAAGACGAGGCTGCGGAGCTCTGCACCGCCGTCCCCTCGACTGGCTTGATTGACGTGACCAATCGCTCCAAGAACCCCATGGTGGGAAAGACGCTGCCTCTGTCACATGAGCTCTTCGATTTTGCGGAGACCATCTTTGACGTGCTCGAGAGCCGTCAGGTCACGCTTTCCAAAAAGGGCGAGGACAAGGGCGTCCGCCTGAGCTTTGAGGGCTTCCCATATCTCATTGTGTGGAGCAAGCCCGAGGGCGATTTTGTGGCGGTTGAGCCCTGGGGCGGCCTTTCGACCTGCTCCGATGAGGACGACGTGCTTGAGCATAAGCGCGGCTGCCTTGTCGCCAAGCCCAAGGAGACCGTCGTTCGCTCGTTCACGATTGAGATTCTGTAATTCCGTTTTGTCGACTCGTATCGCGAGGCACAAGGAGCCTGCGAGATAAGGAGCTAAAAATGATCCTCACCG
>JAXKFZ010000241.1:0-2120 GCA_036550635.1 Collinsella sp.
CGACGGCGTTGTCGTAGGGGCAGCCCTTGGCCGACAGCGACCTCTCAATGCCGAAGGCCTCGAGCATCAGGTCGATCTCGGCGTTGTCGAACTCGCTGCCGCGGTCCGTGTGGAAGACCTCGATGTCCGAGATGGGGAAGGAGAGCGTCGCGAACGCCGACTTGACCAGCCGGGCGTCCTTCCTGGGCCCGGCGGAGTGGCCGACGATCTCCCTGTTGTAGAGGTCGACGAGCAGGCAGACGTAGTTCCACGAGGCCCCGACGCGCACGTAGGTCAGGTCGCTGCATATATGGGTGCGCGGCGCCCTGCCGCCGAAGCCGCGCGCGACGACGTTGGGCACGTCGGCCTCGTTGACCGCCCCGGGGTGCACCTTGAACCTCTTCCTGCCGCATGCGCTGACCAGGCCGTTCTCCCTCATGATGCGGCAGACCCGGCGCCGGCTGACGGTGACGCCCGACCTCTCGAGCGACGCCTTTATCTTGCGCGAGCCGTACCGGCCCTTGCTGGCGGCGTGGGCCGCGACCACGGCCGGCGCGGCGGGGTCCGGCGCGGCGGGCCGGTCGGCCCGCGAGCGCATGGAGTAGTACGTCGACCTCGCGACGCCGAGGAGCCTGCACTGCGCTGATATGGGGTAGCGGCCCTCGTTGGCCGCTATGGCCCTCACTTTCGAGCGTATATCAGCGCCGCTTGTTTTAAGACGTCGACCTCCATCCGGAGCCTGCGGTTCTCGCGCTCGAGCTCCAGGATCCGGTTCTGCTCGGGCGTGCGGTTGCACGCGGCGCGCGGCGAGCCGGTCGCGTTTATCGACTTGATCCACCTCTCCACGGTGCTCTTGCCGAGGTCGTACTCGTCCATGATCTCGCGCTTGGGCTTGCCGGCGTTGTAGAGGTCGACTATCTGCCTCTTGAACTCGTCGGTGAAATGCCTCGGGTGCCTGGGGTCCCTCATATACGGCCCTCCCGTCTCCTGCGCCCCTCCCGGAACTGTCCACATCAGTGTAGCCAATCCACCTTGGAGTCCTCGGGCCTGCCCGAGCAGGCGCTCTGGAGGTTGCGCTGCAGGTGCGTCACGCAGCGCTGCCAGGCGCAGCCCTGGAACAGGCGCGAGACGGCGGCCACGAGCCCGGCGTGGCTGTCGGAGACCACGAGGCGAACGCCGGCCAGCCCGCGCTCGCGCAGCCCGCCGAGGAATGCCGCCCAGGAGTCCTCGCTCTCGGTGTCGACCACGTCGCAGCCCAGGAAGTGCTTGCGCCCGTCGGCGCCCAGCCCGATCGCGGTCACGACGCCCTGCGAGACGACCGACGAGCCGACCCTGCAGCTCATGTAGGTGGCGTCGAGCCACAGGTAGCAGCACGGCGTGCCCGACAGGTCGCGGCTGCGGAACTCCGCCACCTCGGCGTCGAGGTCGGAGCAGAGGCTCGAGACCTCCGAGCTCGACAGCGAGGATATGCCCAGCTTGGACGCCACGCGCTCGACCTTGCGGGTGGACACGCCGCACACGTACATCTCCTGCACGATGGCGGCCACCGAGGTGTCGACGCGCGACCATCGCGCGAGCATGCCCTCGGGGTAGTAGGTGCCGTGCCTGAGCTTGGGTATCTCGAGCTCCACGTCGCCCACGGCGGTCTTGAGCGACCTGGGGCGGTAGCCGTTGCGGCTGTTCTCCCTGCCGTCGCTGCGCTCGTTGCGGCTCGCGCCGCACATCTGCTGGGCCTCGGAGTCCATCAGCGCGTTCATCACGCCGCCCAGCACCCTGCACGCGAACTCGCGCGCGTCGCCGCACTCCTGCCAAAGCCTCGCCGCCTCGAGGGCCTCGTCGCGGTCGAGGCGCAGTACACTCTCTTCTTGGGGCATCGCCTTTCCTTCCATTCGTCACCTTCATTACTCCAACGACGAATTCTAGGCGGTGTCCCCTCCCTTTCAAGAAAGAGAAGAGGCGGGGCATGCCCCGCCTCTTACACCACATCTCTGCGCGCTACCGTTGTAGGGGTCGCTCGGACGTCATTTTGGGTGGTTTTGCCTGCTACTAAAATGGTAACAGTACTCATATTTGCCCTTTTTTGCCCACAGACCTTTGAGGGTGCGGCGAAAAGGGCTTGTTTTGATTGTTTGGGGCAGGCA
>JAXKFZ010000242.1:0-3839 GCA_036550635.1 Collinsella sp.
AAGGGCAGCGTGCTCGATCTTACCGAATGTAGCTAAGCGTACTTGTTTGTTTGCATAGATTGCATGCGGAGTGTCCGCTATTTGCCGGCGGGGCCGGGGTGCCTGCCTTGTTTTGAGAAGTTCGCGGAGCCCACTTCTCAAAACAAGGCAGGCACCCCGGCCCTCGTCCGTGAACTCTTCCGCTGGGCGAGCTATAGACGCCGCGCACCGATAGGGTAAGGCGGCGGCTTGAAATTGGTGCTATATTCAGCTTGAGTTGTTTAATGCTAGTACGGGAGGCTGATATGGGGCTGTTCAAGAAGAAAAACCCGCAGGATGCCTTTGATCCCGATGTGTTTACCATCACGGATACGATTTTGGACCCGCCGCGGTTTACATTTTTGCCGGCTATCTACCAGGATGCCACGCGCCGCAAGTGGGCTGTGCATCAACGCGGTGGCGAGCCGAAGATTTTTGACTATGCGGACGTGTTGCAGTGCGAAGTAGCCGAGGCGGGCGATCCGGAGGCCGAAGAAGCGGTCTCTAAACAGGAATTTGCCCGGCGTATCCTGGCAAATCCTGCCAAGGCAGCAAAAATAAATGCTGCCAAGCGTAATATGTGTCTTGGTATGGGCGTTGTTGTGGCGGTTCAGACGGGAAAAGACGAGGTTTCCAAATTAGAGATTCCCGTTATGACCGACGAGGTCAAACGCGATTCAAGTCTATATAAGTCGTATCGGAATGTCGCCGAGAAGATCAAGGCCGAATTTGATGCCATGGGAGGGCTGACCTAATTTTGGCGGCATACGTGTCTGAATGAGGAGTCTGTGCAATGGCAGGCGAATCTTATGCAATTCCCCCCAAAGATCGTGCTGTTGAGGGAATTCTTTGGTATATCCAGCACCATCAGCTTGCCGGCGGCGATCGCCTGCCGGCCGAGCGCGTGCTGTGCGAAGAGATTGGCGTTTCGCGTACGGCGTTGCGTGCCGGTATCACGCGGCTTATCTCGTGTGGAACGCTCGAGAGCCGTCGCGGATCGGGCACGTATGTGTGTCCTCCCAAGCCGCTGAATATCTTCCAGGAAACGTATAACTTTTCCGATGCTGTGCGGACTGCCGGCCTGCACCCCTCTTCTCGTCTGGTTTCCACCGGGACCATCGAGGCGGATGAGGCGCTTGCCGACAAGCTTGGGGTGGCTGTAGGCGCTCCCTTGCTCCGCATGCAGCGCGTTCGACTTATTGAGGGCGAGCCGACGTCAATCGAGACGGCTCACGTTAACCTGTCCCTGTGCCCATCGCTTATCGAGCACGATTTTGAGTGCGAGAGCCTTTACGATGTCTTGCTCAAAGAAGGTGGCGTGCGTGTTGAGCATGGACGTGAGCATATCTCCATCTCGCGTTTGAACGCCGAAGAGGCCGAGCTGCTCCAGCAAGAAGAGGGAACGCCGGTGTTCTATGAGAGCTCGATCGAATTTGATAAGGACATGCGTTTTGTGGAGCATTGCAAATCGGTGATTTTGCCCACAAAGTTCCGCTTTGCCGATAACGGCGAAGAGAACGGCATGAGGAGCGTGGCAGGTGAACAATGGCTGAAACAGTAGATGCCACCCCGGTTTATATGCGCATTCGACGCCGCATCGAGGAACGTATCGAGCGCAGTATATATCCCACGGGTTCCATGATTCCGTCCGAAAAAGACCTTGCCGAGGAATTTGGTACGACACGCTTGACCATCCGAAGCGCTGTAGATGAGCTGGTTCGGCGCGGGCAGATTCGCCGTGTTCGGGGAAAAGGTGCCTTTGTGGCGCAGAAAGTACCTGCTTTTTTTGAACGCACGGTCGGTTTCCGTGAATCGGTCCGTGCTTCGGGCGGCGAGCCGTCCGTCCGTATTCTCGCGCGTTCCAAGCGTTATGCGGGGCCATATTACGCCGACCTGTTTGGCATCGCCGAGGACGACCTGCTCTATTCCGTTCGACGCCTGAACTGCATAAACGGTAGCCCCGTATCGATTGAGACGGCGCTGATTCCCTGCCTGCTGTTCCCAACCATCGAAGATATTGACGTGTCGGTCTTCAGTTTGTACGAGACCTATGAGATGCTGGGCCGAAAGCCAGTCATGGCACAGGAAAAGCTCGATATCGAAGCGCTGGGCGCACGAGATGCCGGCCTCCTTGGACTGGAACAGGGCGATCTTGTTTTGCTTTTGGAATGCGTGAGCTATGACGCGAGCGGTCAGGCTATCGAGTATGTAAAGTCCTTCAATCGTGGCGATACGGGCGGCTACACCTATACGTACTAGCTGGTATTTTGTGAATAACGGCTGGGAAACTAACCAGTTTTGATCGTTGGGTCAGCTGTATATACAACCTTACAGGGCTCAAAATCGACCGTTCGCCGATGGGGATAAATTAATCGACAAAGAGGTATCAAAAAGCCGTAACCTGTAACTGTGATTGGTATCAAATACTAATGATTTGTTACGAGGTGAGACGATGAAGATGCTCGATTACGTTCAGCTTGCCCATGTGCGTATGGGGGAGAACCTCGAGCGTTCGTCTGAGCTGGTAGCGCAGCTCGTTGATATTTTCCAGTCCGGTTCTTTTGACGCGCTGCGCATCGTTGCTTCGGGTTCGTCGCGCCATGCCGCCGATTGCGCCCGCGATTACCTGCAAGATGCCCTGCAAATGCAGGTGTCCGTTGTGACGCCCGAGGCCTTCGTTGATTTTGAACACACCTATCCGCAGCATGCGCTCAACATTGCCGTTTCGCAGAGTGGCTATTCGACCAATACGATTGCGGCGCTCGATTACATGCGCGCACACGATATGGCTGCAGTTGCGCTCACGGCAAACGTCGAGGCACCCATCAAGGAACACGCTGACATCGTTCTTGACTACGGTGTGGGCGTCGAGTCGGTGGACTTTGTGACTCTGGGCGTCGAGGTGCTCGTTGAGTACCTGGTGCTCTTTGGTATTTACGGCGGTCAGGCGCGCGGAACGATTGACGCCAAGGGCGTTGCCCAGCGTCTTGACGACCTGCGCGAGGCCATCCAGGCCAATGCCGTGATGTGCAAGACCGCCGAGGCATATGTCCAAGACCACATGCTCGAGCTTTCTGAGCACACGCCCGCCATGGTCGTCGGCAACGGCCCCAACTATGGCGTTGCCGAAGAGGCGGCCCTCAAGCTGAGCGAGACCATCAAGATTCCTGCCATGCATCACGAAGGCGAGGAGTCCGTCCACGGTCCCGAGATGCAGATCGTTCCGGGCTATCTGGTGTTTATCGTCGACGATCCGCAGGGGTCGGAGCGTCTTGCGAATATCGCTGATGCGCTATCGAACGTTACGACAAAAACGGTGCTGCTCACGGCCCATCCCAAGGGTAGGGCTCACGAGGTTGCGGTGCCTCAGGTGGCTCCGCTGCTCAGCGCAATTCCCAATCTTGTGTTCTTCCAGACGATTGCGGCCATGATAGCCGAGCGTCTGAAGTCATGGGACGTTCACCCGTATCTCGATGCTGTCTCCAAGCAAATGGAGGTCAAGGCGGAGGGCTACGAAGAGTCAGTCAATGCGCTTAAGGCCAAAGCGGCCGAGTGTTACGGAATGTAAGCGGGTTTTGATGCCCGTTGGCATGGGGGATGTGGAAACAACCCCAGAAAGGAGAGACAAATGAAGGAAACCGAGAAGATCGAGATCATGCATTTCGACCAGGAGGGCTATCTCGAGGACGGCAAGAACGTCTACGAGACCGGCAAGAAGATGATTGAGCTCGCCGACAAGGTCGCCGACGAGGGCTACGACGCCGTGTTCCTGATGGGCGTCGGCGGCACCTGGGACGAGCTCATGCAGCTCGAGTACCTCA
>JAXKFZ010000243.1:0-9084 GCA_036550635.1 Collinsella sp.
CGTGGAGAGCGATAGCTCGTCAATTGAGGCCATCGCCACGGTGTTCCCGTTCATCTTCTTTATCGTCGCCGTGCTCATCAGCCTCACCACCGCCACGCGTATGGTCGAGGAGGAGCGCACGCTCATCGGCCTGTATAAGGCGCTCGGTTATTCACGCGGGCGTATCCTGTCCAAATACGTGAACTATTCACTGTGGGCTTGTCTGATCGGCGGCGTGCTTGGCAACATTGTCGGATTTGTGGGCCTACCACTGTTCCTGTTCACGGTGTTCGACGACATGTACTCACTGCCCCAGATGCTGCTTTCGTACGACATCGTGTCCTCAATCGTCTCGGTGGCGCTGTTTGCCGTGGGCGTGGTGGGCGCTACGATTATCGCCTGCCGCCACGAGATGTCCGAGACCCCAGCCTCGCTTATGCGTCCCAAGGCCCCGCGTGCCGGCTCGCGCATCTTGCTTGAGCGCATCGGCTTTATCTGGCGTCGCATGGGCTTTTTGAACAAGGTGGCGGCGCGTAACCTGTTCCGCTACAAAAAGCGCGCCTTTATGACCATCTTTGGCATCGCGGGCTGCACAGCGCTTGTAATTTGCGGCATGGGCATTCGTGATACGTCGGTCGCGCTGTCGCCCAAGCAGTACGGCCACGTCACGCGCTACGATCTGCTGGCGGTCGCCAATCCCGATGACTTTACGCAGACGTGCGCGGCGCTGGACGAGCGCAGTGCGGCCAAGGACTCCAATGTGACCGTGACCTCGACGCTGCCGATTATGACCGACAACGTCACCTTTACGTTTGGCGGCAAGAGCGAGACCGTGCAGCTGGTCGTGGTGCCCGATGATCGCACGGGCGACTTGGACGACTACGTGTGCCTGGAGGATGAGTCCAAAGAGCCGCTCGCTTTGCGCGACGGGGATGTGTATCTGAGCAAAAGCTCGCAATTGGTGTTGGGGATTCAACCGGGCGATACGGCGCAGGTTCAGGATTCGTCGCTCAACGTCGCCGATGTCGAGGTGAGCGGTATTTCGCTCAACTACCTGGGCAACACGCTCTATATGACGCAGAGTACCTATGAACGTGCGTTTGGTCGAAGCGTCCGTCTCAACGGCATCTTTGCGCTGCTCAAGGGTTCGTCGGCCGATCAGATTGCGTTTAGCAAGCAACTTAAAAGCGACGGATGGCTGACGCTTTCGAGCACGGCCGAGCATTGGGAAAACTACGAGGCCAACTTCACCATCATCAACTCGGTCGTGGTGCTCGTGACCTTTATGGCGGCGTGCCTGTCGTTTGTGGTGGTGTTTACGCTGTCCAACACCAACATCTCGGAGCGCGAGCGCGAGCTGGCGACCATCAAAGTGCTGGGCTTCCGCCGTGGCGAGGTGCACCACTACGTCAACAAGGAGACGTTAATCCTCACGGCGATCGGCGCTGCGCTGGGCGTGCCGCTAGGCGGCTTGCTGGCCGAGAGCTTTACCTACATTTTGCAGATGCCGTCGCTGTACTTTGACGTCGAGGTCGAGCCGCTAAGCTTCGTGCTCGCCGTGGTGCTTTCCTTTGGCTTTACGTTTATCGTCAACCTCGCTACCAATCGCACCCTCAACAAGATCGACATGGTCGGTGCCCTCAAGAGCGCCGAGTAGCCTGTTCCGGGATTCAAGTTCTAGCGAGGCGTTGACGCATCCACAACCGCCTATTTGCATAAACTGCTACTTCGAATGTATATTTCGGCGGGGCGGTTGCTTTTTGCCCACGGGTACCCCCGGGGGCGGCGTGCAAATTCCGGAGTATTCAGCATCCCGGAGCCCGCAGGCGCGGGAATGGGAGTGCAAAACCGCGTCGAAAGCCTTGATTATGAGTCCCCGGTGCCTCAAAAGCTGGTCTTTTTTACAGAATGCGGCCCATAGCGCCTGCCTTTCGCCCAAAATCCAGTATGCAGGCATCCTCGGCTGCTGAATACTCCCAAAAATGCACGCCACACCCCACCCTAGGCGCCCACAGCAAGAAGACGAATAGCCTCAGCCTCCCCAGTTGCCGCAGGAGACCCCAGGGCATACCTCCCAAATCGTCCTCGGACATGTCAGGACCCCGCCGTGCGCTTCGCGCGGCGGGGTCCTTCCGTCCTGCGGAAAGATTTGGGAAGTAAGCCCTGGGGCCTCCGATGGGGGCGGTTCCAGCCGAGGCTATTCGTCGCCGAAGCTGATGCCCAGCGCCTTGGCCTCGCGTACCAGATCGCTCTGGGGGTCGACATACTTGAGCTTGCCGGCAACATCCTCGAGCGGCATGTGGCACATCTTGCCGTCGCGCAGGGCAATCATGTAGCCAAACTCGCCGCGCAGGCAGCCGAGTGCTGCCTCGACGCCGCACTGGGTCGCAAAGATACGGTCCTGGGCGTCGGGCTGGCCGCCGCGCTGCGTGTGGCCGGGGATGGCGACACGGGTCTCGCGACCGGTCTTGGCCTCGATCTCCTTGGCGATGTCGTAGACGATCGACGGGCTCGTGCGCTCGGCGAGCTTCTTCTTGTACTCCTTCTTGGACAGTGCCGCGTCTTCCTTGGAGATAGCGCCCTCGGCGACGGCCACGATGGTAAAGCGGCTGCCAGTCTCCATGCGATGCTCGATGGTCTTGATGACCTGGTCCATGTCGTAGGGGATCTCGGGGATCAGGATGACGTCCGCGCCGCCCGCGACGCCGGCGTACAGCGGAATCCAGCCAACCTTGTGGCCCATGATCTCGATGACAAACACGCGGCCGTGACTCGAGGCGGTGGTGTGGATGTCGTCGATGCACTTGGTGGCGACGTCGATGGCGCTCGTAAAGCCAAACGTCAACTCGGTGCCCCAGGTGTCGTTATCGATAGTTTTGGGCAGGGCGATAACGTTGAGGCCCTCTTCGCGCAGGCGGTTGGCGGTCTTGGTGGAACCGTTGCCGCCCAGCATAAACAGGCAGTCGAGCTGCAGCTTATGATAGGTGTGGACCATCGCCGGCACCTTTTCGACGCCGTCGGCCTCGGGAATGTCCAGGCGCTTGAACGGCGTACGGCTCGTGCCCAGGATGGTGCCGCCACGGGTAAGGATGCCGCTAAAATCGGCGGGCGTCATGACGCGAAATCTGCTGTAGATAAGGCCCTGGTAGCCGTCCTCAAAACCATAGATCTCGATAGGCTCTTCGCTATTGGTCATAAGCGTTTTGACAATGCCGCGCATGGTGGCGTTGAGCGCCTGGCAGTCGCCGCCACTGGTAAGAAGACCGATCCTAAGCATGATGAATCCTTCCGGGCAAGTTATAACATGCGCATAAGTTTACCCCCGCACACTGTTGACGCGGGGTAAAACGTGTTAGCTCAAGCGTATAGAAATGTAAGCAACGTCAGGCGAGCGTAAGGTCGACGGGTCTGGCTCCTCACAGCGCGAAGGCATCGATGTCGCCCCAGTGGCGGCGTAGCGTAATAGCGGCGGTGGGTTCGGTATTGTCAAAGACGACCGACCATTGCGTATTGCTGGTGATATCGTCCGGATTGGGTTCTTGCGCTGCGGCGCGCAGGGCCTTCCAAGCGACTGCCTCGTCTTGGGCACCGACATGGGCGTCGAGGACATCGGCGATTGCGACGGCGCGCTCTTTACCATGTCCCAGCTCGCCATTCTTTTGGTTGGGCAGCACCTCGTCGCCATAGCAGGCGTAGAAGTTCGTGACCTGGCGGACGGGCGTCGCCTTGCATGTGCGGTCGGGGTCGCGCGGATCCCACTCTACTACGCGCGCGTCACCGGCGGCGTCGTTGATAAAGAAGTGGTAATCGCGTCCTGCCATGGCGTGCATGTCGTAGGCAGAAAGCAGGTCGACAGCATCTTGCGTGGTGGCGGCACGGTCGAGCACCAGACGGATGGCGAGCGAGGTATTGATGACGGGGCGTTGCGTGTCCTGGTCACAGGGCTTGGAATCCAGGGTGAGTACGGCAATGGACACGCCGCATTCGTTAACACCGTCGAGCTGGGCAAACGGGCCCATGAGTGCGGCGGCGCGTCCGGCGACGGAGTCAAGCGGAGTGTTATCGCCCAGGTTGTTAAGGGCGGTAAACCCGACGGAGGCATAGCCGCCGCGTGGGTGATTGCGCACCAGCAGCGCCGAAGTATCGTCCTTAAAGTTGTAATTGCGACCGGTGCGCACGCGGCCTTCGGCATCTACGGCGACAAAAGCGCTGCAGGCAAACTGGGGCGCCTGGACATGTACCGGCATACCGGGCAGCACCTGTGCCATCACGGCATCGATGTAGGCCTGGTCGTCGCGCACGCCAGCGGCGATGATGCGGTCAAGGTCGTAGTCGTAAGCGATGTCGATTGCGTACAGGTCATAGCCATCCGCGTAGCCGGTTAAGCGTTTGAGCGACGCGACGGACTTGATTTGCTTGCGGTAAACGATGCCAGCGGCAGCGGCAAGGCCGAAGGCGACTCCCGCGACACCGCAGGCGATGGCAATGTTACGTGGCTTCATGACGGCTCCTCTCGTCCTGTTAGCGCAATTGTCGCAAAAGGAGCGCGGGCATGATGGCTCAACTTGGTGAGCGGCGCGGAATTAAGCACGGAATGAAGAGTGCGGCGCTGGCGTGGCGGGGTATGCTGGAGGGGACCATCAACCCAGCGAAAGGGGAGAGCATGACGGATCAGGAAACGCCCGAGCGCGCGCACGTGACGGCCGACGATATCGAGGCCGCCAACGACCTTATCGACTTTATCGAGGCATGCCCCAGCATGTTCCATACGGCGGCGACCATTATGGCCGAGCTCGACGAGGCGGGCTTTACCTACCTGCCCGAGAACGCGGCATGGGATATCGAGCCGGGCGGTCGCTACTACACGCAGCGCAATACCTCGAGCGTCATCGCCTTTAAGGTGGGCGAGGATTTGGCCGCAACGTGGGGCGAGGACGGCGTTGCCGGCGACTATCATTTTCAGCTCACGGCATCGCATAGCGATTCTCCGACGTTTAAGGTCAAGGCCGTGCCCGAACTCGATGGTGTGGGCGAGACGCTGCGCCTGAACACCGAAGCCTACGGCGGTATGATCGACTACACCTGGTTCGACCGTCCGCTGGCGCTTGCCGGCCGTGTGCTGGTGCGCGAGGGCGATCGTATCGAGAGCCGCCTGCTCGCCACCGAGCGCGAGGTCGCTATTATCCCGAGCCTTGCCATCCACATGAACCGTGGCGTCAATGAGAGCTTTGCGCCCAATCGTGCCGTCGACCTGTGCCCGCTCATCAGCGCCGGCGAGCTTAAGCAGGGTGATTTTGATGCCCTGATCGCCGATGAGCTCGATGTGGAGCCCGAGCAGATCCTAGGCCGTGATCTGTTCCTGGTCAATCGTCAGGATGCGCGTATCTGGGGCTGGGCCGACGAGTTTATCTCGACGCCCAAGCTCGACGACCTGGCCTGCGCCTACACCTCGCTGCAAGCGTTTTTGGGCGCCGAGAACGCGCACGACGTCTCGGTCTTCTGCTGCTTCGATAACGAGGAAGTTGGCTCCGAGACCAAGCAGGGTGCCATGTCGACGTTCTTGGCCGACGCGCTGCGCCGCATTAACGGGTCGCTCGGCTTTGATGATGAGTCGTACCATCGCGCACTTGCTGCTTCGATGCTCGTGAGCTGCGATAACGCACATGCCGTACATCCCAACCACGCCGAGAAGTGCGATGCCCGCAATCAGGTGGTGCTCAACGGCGGCATTGTCATCAAGGAAGCCGCCAACCAGCACTACTGCACCGATGCCTTTAGCCGCGCGGTGTTCCAGGCTATCTGCGACGACGCCGACGTGCCCACGCAGGCCTTCGCCAACAAGAGCGACATGGCCGGCGGCTCCACGCTCGGCAACCTGTCCAATATGCAGGCGAGCATGCACGCCGTGGACGTGGGGCTGCCGCAGCTCGCCATGCACTCGAGCTACGAAACCGGCGGCGTCCGAGACGTCATGTACGCCATCCGCGCCCTCACAACCTTCTACGAGCGCAACCTAACCATCAACGGCGCCGAAAGCGTAGAGCTGTAAAACCTGCCAAAAAGGGACAGGTTCATTTTGGCAGGTTTTATCTGGGGAAATGCGAACAGCTAGCTAACCAGACCCCATTGCACCAAAAAGGGAGAATGCCGCAGGTTGAGCAAAAGTCAGCGAGAGCTCGCCAGAGCGAGCAAGGTGACGTGAAAGAGGAGGGCATAGGCCTTTTGGCCATGCCCGACGATTGAACGTCAGATTGCCGCTCTGGCGAGCTCGCAGCGTCGGGTGGTTCCGGCGTTTGGTAAAACGCCGGAACAAAATTAGTGCTCGATCCAGCAGCGCAGCGTTTCACCCGCTTGCAGGTGGCGTAGATTCTCGGCGGCGATATCCACAACGTTGTTGAGCGTGGCCTCTAGGTGGAACCAGCCGGAAATATGCGGCGTGATGAGCATGTTGGGCGCATCCCACAGGGGGCTTGTCGCAGGCAGCGGCTCGGGGTCGGTGACGTCGACCGCGGCGCCGGCAAGGTGTCCGGACTCAAGAGCGGCAACCAGATCGTCGGCAACAACAAGGTCACCGCGGCCACCATTGGCAAAGAAGGCGCCCGGCTTCATCGCGGCGAAGAACTCGGCGTTCGCCAGACCGCGGGTCTCGGGTGTGCTGGGCATAAAGGATGCGACGACGTCAGCCTCCGCCAGGCGTTCAGACAGGGCATCCATGCCGTCCATGTCCTCAAACACGATGGGGTAGACGAGCGGATGACGCTTGATACCGCGGACGTGCGCGCCCATGCTGCGGCAGAGCGTGGCAAAGTGGCCGCCGATATCGCCCGCGCCCAGCACCAGCACGTTGGCGTTTTTGAGCGAGGTGACCGGACCTAAATCCTCCCAGCGATGCTTGCGCTGCAAGTCGTGATAGCCGGGCAGGCGCTTGATCATGGAAAGGATCATGGCAAACATGTGCTCGCTCACGGCCTGGCCATAGGCACCCACCGAGCAGGAAAGCTTAGCGTCGGCTGGCACGGTGCCGGCGGCCAAGTAATCGTCATAGCCGGCGGTCTGTAATTGCAACAGCTGGAGATGCTCGCATGCCGTGAGCATGCCAGGGTCGATGTTGCCCAAGATCACGTCCGCATCGGCGACCTGCTTGCGCGTGATGGCGTCGGCGCTCGTGTAGACAAAGTCCTCGCCCGGAGCGCTCGACTCAAGAATTGCGCGATGGCGGTCGTTGACGGGCAGCAAAACCAGGATGTTCACAAGCAGTCCTCTCTGCTCAACCTACTAAAAAGGGACAGGTTTATTTTGGCAGGTTTTATCAGGCAAAACGTTCAAACAAAAACGCCGGATGCAAGACGAGCGTGCCCGTCAGCATCCGGCGCATCTACAGCTACCAGCTCAGCAGCTCGTAGCCGTCCTCGGTCACCACGAGCTGTACCTCGCACTGAGCCGAATCGCTACCGTCCTTGGTGCGCACGCACCAGCCATCGCCCTTGCTGATCTTAATGTCGGGCGCTCCGGCGTTGACCATGGGCTCGATGGTAAAGACCATGCCCGGAGCCATGATGGTATCCACATCGGGCGCCTCGGTGGTAAAGCCCACAAACGGGTCCTCGTGGAACTCCTTACCAATGCCGTGTCCGCCGTACTCGCGCACCACGCTAAAGCCGGCGTCCTCGACCGTCTTTTGCACGGCCTCGGCCATAACGGAGAGCGGCAGCCATGGCTTGACGGCCGCCAGACCCGCCTCCACGCTGGCGCGGGTGACCTCGACCAGGCGCTGGCGCTCGGCAGAGACCTCACCGATGCAGAACATGCGGCTCGAGTCGCTAAAGTAGCCGTCTAGGATCGTGGAACAGTCCACGTTGATGATGTCGCCCTCGTGCAGCACGTCCGTATCGCAGGGGATACCGTGGCAGACGACGTCGTTGATCGAGGTGCACACGCTTTTGGGGTAGCCCTCGTAGTTGAGGTCTGCCGGTGTGCCGCCGTGCTCGACGGTGTAGTCATAGATCATCTGGTCGATCTGGTTGGTGGTCATGCCTGCGGCGATATGCTCGCCCACATAATCGAGCACGCCCACGTTGATGGCTGCCGAGCGCTTGATGCCCTCGATATCGGCGGGCGTCTTGTAGAGCGTGCGGGGCAGGACCTCCCAGCCCTCTTCCCACAGGCGCTCAAGGCGCTCATCAAAGGCGCTATGGCATTTCTTATATTTTTTGCCGCTGCCGCACCAGCAAGCGTCGTTGCGGCCAGGCACGGGTCCTTTGTCATACATGGCTAACTTCCTTTCATTCGCAGCTAGTATAGCCCACTCACAGGGCAGCTGCGCGCTAGTAGCTCACCTGGCAGGGAATGCCGAGGGCGCGCACGCGCGCGGCAATGGCGTCGAGGGCCTCGGGTGCTGCTTTGGCAAGGCCTGCGACCGGTGTCTCGCGCGCCACCGTGTAGATGGTCGCTTCTTGTGGGCGAATGCGCTCAAGCGCCGCGAGCCAGGGGGCGACGTACTCCTCGCCGGTGTTGTCGATGAGCTTGCCCTGATACTCGCCGTTCAAAAAGATCGTCTGGATAATAACGTGACCGTCAAAGCTTGCGAACGTCTCGATCTGGTGCTCGACGTCGTAGGGGCCAACGGGCTGGTCGAGCAGCTGGATAAATGCCGGGTCGACGGTATCGAGCTTAAGAATGTTGTCATCGACCATCATGAGCGCGTCGTGCACCTCGGGGCGGTCGGCGCGCGTGCCGTTGGAGAGCACGGCGATCTTGGAGTTTGGGGCAAGCTCGTCGCGCAGCGCGACGGCGCCGGCGATGGCCTGCGGAAACTCCGGTGCGGCGGTGGGCTCGCCGTTGCCTGCGAAGGTGATCACATCGGGGAGCTCGCCCTCAGCTGCCATCTCGTGCAGCTTTGCCTCGAGCGCGTCGAGTACCACGGCAGCTGTGTTGTACGGCTCATGGCAGGGGCGCTCGGCGTTGAGGCCGTTTTCGCAGTAAATGCAGTCGAACGTGCAGATTTTGCCGCTGGCCGGCATCATGTTGACGCCGAGCGAGAGACCAAGGCGACGGCTGCGAACGGGCCCAAAGATGGGGCTGGCATTCAAAAACGTAGACATAGGC
>JAXKFZ010000244.1:0-1905 GCA_036550635.1 Collinsella sp.
GTGGGCGCGGGTGTCGGCAACTTTGCCCGCTCCCATATTCTCAAGCAAGGCCTTGGTCAGTTCAGCGCGCTGACGACCGGCGTTGCGCTCGCTTGCGTTTCGTATCTGCTGGCATTGCTCGGCCTTGGCCAGGTCATACCGGGGGCAATGTCGCACCAAGAAGGCTATATCGGCGCCATGCTCTTTGTGATTCCCGGCTTTCCACTCATTACGGCAGGCCTCGACATCGCTAAGCTCGACATGCGAAGCGGTATCGAGCGCCTTTCATATGCCGTATCGATTATTGTGATGGCGACCCTCGTAGGTTGGATGGTTGCCGAGTGTGTTGGCCTGGCGCCGGACGACTTTGCCCCACTGGGCCTTTCGCCGCTTGCCCTTACGCTCCTGCGCGTGGTGATGAGCTTCGTTGGCGTATTCGGCTTCTCGGTGATGTTCAACAGCCCGGTAAAGATGGCCGCGGCGGCTGGGTTGATCGGCGCCGTGTCCAATACCCTGCGTCTGACCCTTGTCGATGCGCCGACGATGATTCCCTTCCTGGGCCTCAGCACGGGAATGCCTCCCGAGGCAGCAGCGTTTATCGGCGCGCTGGTATCGGGGCTGCTCGCAAGCTTGGCTGAAGTCAAGCTCACCTACCCGCGCATCGCCCTCACGGTGCCTTCGATTGTCATTATGGTGCCGGGCTTGTATCTGTATCGCTCGATGTATTACATGTGCACCTTCGACACGGTCAATATGCTCGGCTGGTTTGTGCGCGCAGTGCTCATCGTAGCGTTTCTGCCCGTTGGACTGGGTGTGGCGCGTACGCTCACCGACCCTCGCTGGCGCCACACCAGCTAATTGGTACGAGGGGGACAGGTTACTTTGCACCAAATGAGTTGCGGTGAAATAGGGACTGAATTGCTGCTTAAAGGGTCAAAACAGTCCGTATTCCACCGCAACTTATGGGGTCGGGGGATTATCGGTGCCCTGCATCTTCATAAACTCAACGCTTACGAAGCGCATGCGTTTCGTGCTAGGCTGGTTCCACCACATAAGTAGTCGCAGACGCGCGTACCACGGGCGGGCGAGATGAAGTTCCAACAGCTCCATCTTGCCCGCCCGTTTTTGTTGCGTGGCGCCGCGGTACAACACAGAGAGGAATCTGCCCTTTATGCCTATCAACAAACGAGAGAGCCTGCTGTTCACCTTTATCATGTGCTTTTGCATGGTGCTCTGGATGAGCATCTACAACGTTGCCCTGCAGCACGGGGCCATCAACGGCGAGGTCGTTGCCACTGCGTGGCTCGGCTTCCCCGTTGCCTACATTTTTGCCATGTGCTGCGACTGGTTCGTCGCCAGCCCGCTCGCCAAGGGTTTCGCCTTTAAGTACTTGGTCACGCCGGGCAAGAGCTCGCCACTTGCCATGACGCTCGCCGTCAGCTCCTGCATGGTCGTTCCCATGGTCATCATCATGTCGCTGTACGGTGCCTGTGAGGGTCTGACGCACATGCCCGGCGGCATCCTTGCGAACCTGTATTCCGTGCCCGCGATCTGGATGATCAACATCCCGCATAATTTTGTGATGGCGCTGCCGTGGAACCTTTTGGTAGCCGGTCCGATTTCCCGCTTCGTCTTCCGTCGCGCCTTCCCTGTGGGGACGGTTTTCGAGGAGGAGCATGCCGAGCTCTTGGAGCAGGCTATGGCTCCTGAGTGCGAGTAGCTCGCTTAGGGATCTGCTGAGCGCGGGCGACTTGCTTGGTTGGAGCCCAAAGCGTGGATAGCTCTCTCGGCGACATCGCGGGCGTGAGCGGTGCGCATGACCGGAGGGCCCGTGCTGCTCCGTTGCCCGACGTGCTAGCGCGCAGAACAATCTGTTGGTGCATTCGGCGGCTGCTGAAGCGTTTCGGCAGCCGCTTTTTATACGGA
>JAXKFZ010000037.1:0-9573 GCA_036550635.1 Collinsella sp.
GCGTTAGAGATAAGCTCGCGCAGGAAGATTTCCTTATTGGTGTAGATGGAGTTGATCATGAGGTCGAGCAGTTTTTTGCTCTCGGTCTTAAATTGACGCATGTGCAGTCCTTTCGCGCTACCCCCGTCCGCAAAAACGGCCCGGTCGCCCGAGCCGTATCGCAGACCTGCTATGTTCAGACTTAGATTTTATAACCCATTAGCGCGCATATATACATACGGAATCGAAAAACTGTATGCCGTGCGCTCCGATGCGCCAATTGCCAAGGAGTGTCCCCGACTGCCGACAGAAAAGGAACGTCCCTATCTGCCATCTACGCGCTTGGCCATCCAGACATGGGGCTGGCCCTCGTCTTCGTAATCTACCGGGGCAATTTGCGTGTAGCCCGCCTTTGCATAGAGCGGCAACACGTATTCCTGCGCATGCAGCTTAATAAGCTTAGCGCCGGCATCGCGTGCACACGAAGCACTGGCCTCGACGATCGCACTCGCCAGTCCGCGACGACGCATAGCCGGCAGCACGGCGACGCGCCCCATAATGTAGGTCTCCCCCGCCGCAACGCCTTCGTCCATGTCGCATGCCGGCAACACCGGGGCCTCTGCGTCAGCCACGCGCTCAAGCTCTTCGGGAAACACGCGCGAGCAACCGGCAAGCTCGCCGTCTACATAGAGCGTCACATGAATGCAGTTTGGATCCTCGTCGATAGCGTCGAACTCATTCTCGTAGCCCTGCTCGTCTATAAAAACGACGCGGCGCACCAACGCCGCGTCATCAAAGCATCCCGTCTTAAGTTGAATATCCATGGCTGCCCTTTCATTCAATGCGAACGTTAGGGACAGATATTAGCGAAAATGAGCTCCGCGCACGCTAAACTTCGCGCGAGCCTTCGCCAGGCAGTCGTAATGACCCACGTTATGGGCATCGCTCGCGATGAAGCTGTACAGGTTCTGATCGAACAGGCGCTGTGCCGGCTTTTTCTCGCGACCAAAGCGACCGCCGGCAATAAAGTCCGCCGAAGCCTGCAGCTTGCAGCCCATATCGACCAGACGCTCCGCAACGCTTACATCCTTTTGAACCGCACGATAGCGCTCAGGATGAGCGATGATCACCTGGTAGCCACGGCACTGCAAATCGTAAATCGTGTTCTCGTACTCTCTAAACGCATACGCATCGGCATGCGTCGAAAGTTCAAGCAGAAACTCGTTGGTCCCATCGAAATGCAAGTGCTCCGCGGCATCGATACCAAGCTCAACGAGCTTTCGATGGTTGACCTCGAAGCCCATCTGGAGCGGAAAACCGTCAGCGTTATCACGCAGCAGCTCAAAGGCATCCCACATCTTGTCGTAATCAAAATAGGGATCACGGCAGTGAGGAGTGCAAACGATTCTGGTTACACCGGCCCGCTTGGCAGCCTCGAGCATCGCCAAGCTCTCATCGAGATCGGCGGCGCCGTCGTCTACACCCGGCAAGATATGGCAATGAATGTCACGCATAGGTCAGCCTTAATCAACTAAACGTTTGCTCGGTTGGTGAAGATGCCCTTTTTGGAAGTCCCCTGATCGTCGGAGCCCTTCTTCACCTTCTTACCGTCCTTGGTGTAGTAGGAGTAGTAGTACTCGCTGGTCTCGGTCTCGCAGTAGTTCATAACGGTACCGATGAGCTTGACCTTCTCGGACTTCTTAAGCTGACCGATGGCGTTGAGCGCCTCCTCGCGCTTGGTGAAATCCTCACGCACGACAAAAAGCGCACCGTCGGTCAGACTTGCGATCTCGGCAGCATCGATGAAGGTGCCGACCGGGGGAGCATCAAAGATAACGTACTGGAACTTGGCGGACAGTGCCTTTACCAGCTTGGCAAAGCGGTGAGAGACGATGATGTCGGCAGGATTGGGAATATGCGGCTCGGCATCGAGGAAGTAGAAGTTCTTCTGCCCCGTCTCGACAATCGCCTGGTCAATAGAAACCTGCTCGGAAAGGACTGCATAGAGTCCGCCGCGGGAGCGGACGCCGAGCATATCGGCAAGGGACCTGCGACGCATATCAGCCTCGACCAGGAGCACGGACTTGCCGCTCGTGGCGATAGCCTGGGCAAGGTTGATGGAAACCGTAGACTTGCCCTCGTTGGGAATCGAGGACGTGACGGTAATGGTGCGAATGGGGTCGTCCACGCTCGCAAAGCGGATGTTGGCCAGAAGGGTCTTGGCGGCATTCTGTACAACGAGCTTATCGGTGTTCTTTGCCTTAGCCATGCCTATTTACCACCTTTCATAGCCGGAATTCGGCCAACAACGGGAATGCCCAGGAGCTCTTCTGCCTCTTCGGCACCGCGGATGCGGGTGTTGAGCATGTCTGCCAAAACGACATAGGCAACTGCGATAAAGATGCCCGCGAGGAACGCGACAGCAACGTACAGCATACGCTTGGGACCGCTGGGGGCTTCGGGGGTCTTAGCCTCGTCGATAACGTTGATGCTCTGGGCAGCGCCGACGTTCTGAGCGACCGTACTCACCGAGCTAGCTATGGCCTTTGCGACCTCAGCCGTCTCCTTGGCATCGGTGCCGGTAACCGAAAGCGTAATGACACGCGTGGTGGTCTCGGAGGAAACAGACACCTTGTAGTCATCCAGATCAGTGAGGCCCAGTTCATTGGCTGCGCCGCTCTTAACGCTATCGCTATCCAGCAGCGTGGCGATATCGTTGGAAAGCATCTGACTCGCCGAGAGATCGTTGTAGCTCATCTGACCGCTATCGTCGGTCTTGGCGAGAATGTACATGCTCGTCGTCGCGGTATAGGTGTTGTCCATCGCAACGAAGGACACGATGCCCATGGCGATCGCGCAGACCACCGGAAGGGTGATGACCAGCTGAAGGTGCTTCTTCAGCAGCTGGAACAGTTCGAGAAGGGTCATGCAGCTTGCCTTTCATTTCCCCAGTTCGGATTGACAAAACTGTCCGTATGTTATCGCATCTTTTTACCGAGACCAAACTCTATACATAAGAAACAGGCTCTCCTGTAAAAATGTCGGAAGCAATCGTAAAATTGCACAACAACGCCGCACCCGAAAGTCAAATGCGGCGTCTGCATCAATATCTATGTTGTATCGCTATGCGAATGGCTCGTCCTGCCGTATGGGAAACGTCACCGTAATGGTGGTTCCCACGCCCAACTCGCTCGACAGATCGAGCGTGGCGTGATGATACAGGGCCGCATGCTTGACAATTGCAAGCCCCAGACCGGTTCCGCCGCGCGCCTTGGACCTACTCTTGTCCACGCGATAGAACCGCTCAAATACCTTGCCCTGTTCTTCAGGCGCGATACCGATTCCCGTGTCGGCGACCGCAAGGAACGGATGGCCTTCGTCGTTGGTGCCGCACTGCAGCGTAACCGCACCGCCGGGTCGATTGTAGCGGATGGCGTTGCTCGCCAGATTATAGATGAGCTCGTCAATCAAGCGCGACACGCCTTCGATGACCACAGGCTTGGTCTCATGACTTATCGTCACATTCGCCTGACGGGCGACCTGTTCAAGACGCTGCTCAACCGCGTAGATGGCACGCGAGAGCTCAATAGGCTCCGTGGAACCAATGGGCACCGCCTCGCCCTCAGTTGCACGCTCGGCCTCGTCCAAGTTAGACAGCGTAAGGATATCGTTGACAAGCGCTGCCAAGCGGCCCGCCTCACGATAGATGCGACCGCCAAAGTTGCGCAGGTCGCCCTCGCCCTCGACCATGCCGTTTGCGATGAGCTCGGCATAGCCCGAAATCGCCGTAAGCGGCGTCTTGAGCTCATGGGTGATATTCGCCGTGAACTCGCGGCGCATACGGTCGTTGTCCGCCAGCACCGCCATTTGGCGCTTGAGCTCCTGGCGCTGCGACTCAATACGCTCAAGCATGGGGACCATCTCGGCATAGGCGTGCTCATAGCTACGGCGTGGGTGGTCCAAATCCACCTCTTGCAACGGCGCGATGATGGCACGGGACTCGCGGCGCGCCATAAAAAACGAGAGTACCGCACCCGCTGCTGCGATAAGCAGCATCGGCGCCACCATCGACAGCAAAATCGCCGCAACGCCAGGCTGGGCCTGCGCCAAGCGGACAACCTGGCCGTTATCAAGGGCGACGGCGCGATACAGCATAATCTCGTCGAGCGTAGAGCTTGCGCGCTCCGCGGAACCCGAACCACTCTCAAAGGCCTCGATGACCTCGGGGCGATCGCCATGGTTGGGCAGTGTGGAAGGCGACGCCTCGTTGTCGTAGGCAACCGATCCATCCTTGTTAATCAGCGTGATGCGCAAGTCCTCGCGATCGAGGCTACGCAAGAACGGGATGGGCTCCTGCTGCTCGTCGAGGGCGGCAGCAATGAGCTCGGTTTCTTGCGCCAGGTTGGCACTCGTGGCATCCGCCAAGGTGTTTTGCACAAAGAACGCACCCAGCACCGTAAACGCCACGATAACCGCCATGGCGCAGACAAAGATCGTCACAAAAACGCGGTGCGACAGCGTATGTTTTCCCTGGGGGGCGAAGACCACGGGTTACTCCTCCGATGCGGTGGCCGCGGTGTCGCCACCTTCGGCACCATCACCGGCAGAAGGCTCGGCCAAGCGGTAGCCCACGCCGCGCACGGTCTCGATGGCGCTGGCATGCTCGCCCAGTTTTTGGCGAAGCGTCTGCACGTGCACGTCAACGGTGCGCGAACCGCCGTCGAAGTCCCAGCCCCACACGCTCTGCAGCAACGACTCGCGGGTAAAGACCACGCCGGGCTTGCGCATGAGGTACTCGAGCAGGTCGAACTCGCGCAGGGTGAGCTTAAGCGACTCGCCGGCAACAGTCACCTCACGATGGCTGGGCGAGAGCACAATGTCGCCCACGCTGAGCACATCGCTTGCCTGTTTGACCATGCCGCCGCGACGCAGCAGTGCGCGGCAGCGGCTGGCGAGCTCCATGAGCGAAAACGGCTTAGTCAGGTAATCGTCGGCACCGCCATCGAGCGCCATCACCTTGTCGAGCTCGGTATCCTTGGCGGTAAGCATCATGATGGGCACCGTCGCCGTCAGGCGATCGGCACGCAGTCGACGCATAATCGCCAAGCCATCGGTATCGGGCAGCATGATGTCGAGCAGGACGGCATCGGGTACCCGTCGCGCCACGGCAGTCTTAAACTCACCGTCGCACGAAAAGCCCTCGGCCTCGATTCCCTGCTTGCGCAACGCATAGACCGTCAAATCCCTGATGTTGTCATCGTCCTCGACGTAATAGATCATGTTGAACCCCTTTGCGGCCGGCATGACCGCATCTTAACCCTAAAGGTACCTTTACTAGATGGTATCAGCCAAAACGCCCCGTCAAATAATCCGCCGTGCGCGGATCGGTCGGATTCTTGAAGAGTTGCGCGGTGGGCGCGTGCTCCACCAGCTCACCCAGCAAAAAGAATGCGACCGAATCGGAGATACGCGCCGCCTGCTGCATATTGTGCGTAACGACCACGAGCGTGCAGGTCTCTTTGAGCTCGCAGGCCAGCTGCTCCACCACCAGCGTCGACACAGGGTCGAGTGCCGAGGTCGGCTCGTCCATCAGCAGAATGTCGGGCTGCACGGCAAGTGCGCGGGCGATGCACAGACGCTGCTGCTGGCCGCCCGAAAGACCCAGACCCGACTCTTTGAGCTTGTCCTTGGCCTCGTCCCACAGGGCGGCGCGTCGCAGGGAGTCTTCGACCAGCTCGTCGAGCACGACGCGATCGCGCACACCCATACCGCGCGGCCCATAGGCGACGTTGTCGTAGATGCTCATGGGAAACGGGTTGGGGCGCTGGAACACCATGCCCACGCGCTGGCGAAGGCGGCAGATGTCGTAGTCGCCCAGGATATCTTGACCATCGAGCGCAATCTTGCCCTCGATTCGGCAGTCCTTGATGCCGTCGTTCATGCGGTTAAAGCAGCGCAGCAACGTGGACTTTCCGCAGCCCGAAGGCCCGATGAACGAGGTAATCTGCTTGTCGCGGATCTTGATATTCACGTCCTTGAGCGCATGGTGGTCGCCATAGAACAGGTCGAGGCCCTCAACATCGATTCGCGTCGGCGAGGCGGCAAGATCCTCTGCCGTGGGGCGAGTCGCATCCCCAACCTCGCGCTCGTGCGCGGCCTCGGCCTGCGCTTTCATGAGTTCTTCAAGCTCCGTGGGCTCCACAGCCGCAGCAGCCGTCATACCGCATACCTCCACATCGATATCAATTCAGCAGTATCGATAGTAGGAATCGCGGCTCATATGCACGTGAGCGCATTGTCAAGTGTTTGTAAGGGCACACTGGCTATGCGGCGGGCAGCTCGATGGTGAATATCGTGTGTTCGGGCGTCGATTCACATGCAACGGTACCGCCGTGCGCGCATACGATCTCCTTGGCGATGGCAAGCCCCAGTCCAGCGCCGCCGCGATTGGTCGCACGCGCCGCATCCAGGCGATAGAACTTCTCAAAGATCACCTTGAGCTTTGCCTCAGGGATGGGATCGCCCTGATTGATAAAGCGCACGCGCACGCCACCGCCGTCCCGACGTCTGGCCTCGATCGTGATGGTCGAGCCCTCATAGCTATAGGCAATAGCGTTTTTCATGATGTTGTTGAACACGCGAGCCATTTTGTCGCCATCCACGAGCACCGTCAGGTCCTCGCGAATATCAACTTGGACTTCCTTATGCTGCTCGTTGAGGATGGGATAGAACTCGTCAGTCACCTGAGCCAGCAGCAACCCCAGATCAACATAGCCGCGCGTGAGCACGATATCGTGGAAGTCAAAGCGCGTGATATCGAAGAACTCTTCGATGAGCGTATCGAGCCGGTGCGCCTTGTCGAGCGCCACGCCCGTAAAGTGCGCACGTTGCTCAACCGGCAGCTCGGGAGCCTCTTGCAGCAGCGAAAGATAGCCCACCACACTGGCAAGCGGGGTGCGTAGGTCATGTGCCAAGTACGTGACCAAATCGTCCTTGCGATGCGACTCGTCACGCAGAGCTTGCTGCACCTTGCGCTCACGGTCACGCACGCGGTTAAGGGCGCCCTCGACCTCCAAGAAGTCGCCGTCGATGTTATCCCAGGTGTTGGGGTGATCGATCAGGCGATCTTGAATACGAGCGGCCAGCACACAATCGGCATGCTGCTCGCCCTGCTCGTAGCCCTGGTAGTACAGGGCGCGGCCACATAAGAACAGCACGCACGCGGCAAGCGCCAGCACAAAGCCAAGCATGTTGAATACAAAGCCGGCATCGAACAGCACCGGCCCTTCGATGCCGCCGAGCGCCATGGCGCCAATCGCCAACGTCATGGCCCACGCGGCGCCGCCAATCACCACGCAGCGGCACACGATCTCAAATCGATCGATCAGCAAAAAGCCAACAAGCAGCACCGCCAAGATTCCGGCGATGTTATCGATGCCAATCAGCAGCAGGCTCAGCAAAAAGAGCAGCACCGTTGCAAGCGCGCGGTTGTCGACGACCGACCTCACGTATTCAAAGAGCCGATCGGGCACCTCGAACGCTTGCCTATCGTCTTTTGTCATATCAAGATCCTCACAAGCGAAAAGCGTTATTCGATGATGTAGCCGACGCCCCAGACGTTTTTGATAAAGCGTGGCTTTTGTGCGTCGTCGCCGATCTTTTCACGCAAGTGGCGAATATGCACCATCACCGTATTGTTGGAGCCGGGCATAAAGTCCTCGTTCCACACCGCGCGGAACAGGTCCTCCACGGCCACCACGCTGCCGCGATGCTCGACCAGATACAGCAAGATTGAATACTCGGTGGGTGTGAGGCGTACCGGCGCACCGTCCACCGTCACGGAACGAGCGTCGCGGTTGATCTCCAAGCCGTCGAGCTGAATGGTCGGCGACTCGGCCGCCTGTGCACGGCTACCGTAGCTGGTGTAGCGGCGAAGCTGAGCGTGCACGCGCGCGATGAGCTCCAGCGGACGGAACGGCTTAACCACGTAATCGTCCGCGCCAAGCGAAAGGCCCCCGATCTTGTCTTGCTGGGCATCGCGCGCCGTCAGCATGATCACGGGATAGGTATGGCTGGAACGGATCGTACGCAGCAGCTCAAACCCATCGATATCGGGCAGCATGACATCTAGCAGCGCCAAATCGAACTCCTGCTCCAAAATCGCCTTGGCAGCATCGGCCCCGCTATAGGCAATCTGGACATCAAAGCCCTCTTTTGTAAGGTAGATGCCAACCAAGTCGGCGATGGCCTTTTCGTCATCAACTACCAGTATGCGCTCGTTCATGCGTGCTCCTCTCGCGCTCCATTATGCCTGAGGCGACGCACGCCACACACAACAAGCGTGGGTGATTAAGTCGGTCGTAAGCACCCTTGTGCCCGTTCGAACGCGGATGTGGGCCACGCACGCACGCGATGATCGCCGACGCCGGCAAACGATATACTCTAGTTTCAGAAGAGACCATCCCGTCGAAAGCGAAATCTGTGAAGTCCCTCACCTCTTTTGCAAAGCGCTCAGCCCAGCTTGCCGCCGGCTTTGTCTGCGCTATCGCCCTTGCCGCTGGCGCGCCCACCGTCGCCGGCGCCCAAGTGCTCACGACCGACAATGTTTGCGGCAAAACCGCCGATGCGCGCGGCATCACGGCCGAAAACCTGCCCGATATCGATGCGACCAATGCCCTCGTCATGGGCAAAGACGGTACCGTCTACTATGGGCGCGGCGCCGATGAGCAGGTCAAAATCGCCTCGATCACCAAGGTCATGACCGCAATCCTAACCGTCGAGAATTGCAAGATGGACGAGAAGGTCACGGTGAGCAACGCCGCAGCCACCGTGGGTAATTCGACCGCCGGCTTGCTCGAAGGCGACGAGCTTACCGTGGAGCAGGCACTACGCGGTCTGATGATTCCCTCGGGCAACGACGCCGCCATCGTGCTCGCCGAATATGTGGGCAAGAAGATCGACCCCAAGACCAAAGACGCCGAGGCCACATTTGTGAAGGCCATGAACGAGCGCGCTAAGAAGCTCGGCTGTACCGGTACGCTTTTTGAAAACCCGCATGGTCTGGACTTTGATGAGTGGGCTGGCAATATGCACTCAACCGCACACGACGTAGCGCTGATGATGCAGGAGGCCATGAAAAACGACACGATCCGCGAGGTCGTAGCGAGCGAGGATTCCTGGATCGAGGTCACGGGCGCCGACGGCACCGACCATTCGCATTCCATGGACACGCATAACTATTTGCTGGGCCAAGATGGCAACATCGGCGGCAAGACCGGCACCACCGACGACGCGGGCTATTGCTTTACGAGCGCCTACAACCGCGACGGCGACGAGATCTACACCGTTATTTTGAACTCCACCACCACCGATCAGCGCTTTACCGATACCGCCACCCTTGCCAACTGGTACTACGGTCACAAGGTGACGGTCGCAATCGCCAACACGCAAGAAAAGACCGCCAACGGCAACCCGCTTATGGCGCGCATTAGTCAAACCGACTGGACGGATAAGACAATCGACGCCACGCTCGCCGATCCCACGGCGCAAGCGACCGTGTTTTCTCTTGCCGGCGAGGTGACCGAAAAGGTTAGC
>JAXKFZ010000245.1:0-2010 GCA_036550635.1 Collinsella sp.
AAGCACAAGGATGTGCCGGTGATAATGGTCACCGCGCGCGATGCCGTGATGGACAAGGTGGCCGGGCTCGATGCCGGCGCCGACGATTACCTGACCAAGCCGTTTGCGATTGAGGAGCTGTTCGCACGGATCCGCGTGGCGTTGAAGCGCTCGGAGGCCGTGCGGGCGGCTTCGGGCGTTGGCGGCATCGGGACGGGCGCGGCAGGCGGCACGGGTGTCGGCGCCACTGCGATGCCCCCGGTCAGTGACTCGACCCAGGTTTCCGCCTCGCTCTCTCCCGCCACGCTCGCCGTGGGCTCGGTCGCGCTCGATCCCGACCGCCGCGAAGTCACGGTCGGCGGCTCGCCCATCGTGCTGACCGCCCGCGAGTTCGACGTCCTCGCCCTGCTTATGGCACATGCCGGCACCGTGCTCACGCGCGAGCGCATTGCGCACGAGGCGCTGGGCTACGAATACGTGGGCGACACCAACAACGTCGACGTGCACATCGCGCACCTGCGCGCCAAGATCGAGGACGCCGGCGGTGCCCGCATCATCCAGACCGTGCGCGGGGTGGGCTATGTCTGCCGCACGTAACGCCGAGGCCAAGCGCGTCACCTCCATCGCCCGCGCCATCAACTGGAGCTATATGTGGCGCCGCCTGATGAGCTACGTCTGGCTCGATCTGTTGCTGGTGGTGATTGCGGCGGCGATCCTCGTCTATGGATACAACCAGACACTGCCCGACAGCGCGTTTACCGCAGGATGGATCCCCGGCGCCACCGTTCGCGGCATGTCGCTGAAGCCCGCGCGCGGCTGGGACCTGACAACGCTCACCTATACCGTCGAGCTTGCGCGTACCACCAAGACCTTCCCCCTCGCGCAGGACCTCATCGCACTTTGGCCCCTCTATATCGTTGTTGTAGGTTGGCAGGTCATCAGCATGCTCGATATGCTCGGCGGCGCTCGCCGTGTGCGCCGCACCATGGCGCCGCTCAACGACCTGGCCCTGCGCGTGGACGAGCTCGGCCGCATGCAGCTCTCCGGCGGCAAGATGGAAACGCTGGAGCAAGCCATCGAGCGCGCGAGCGTCGACTCGCCGAGCGTCACCACCGGCGACGCCGACCTGGCAAGCATCGAGGTCGCACTCAACCGCCTGCTGCGCCAGATGCAAGAGGCCAAGCTGCAGCAGATGCGCTTTGTCAACGATGCAAGCCACGAGCTGCGCACGCCCATCGCGGTGATTCAGGGCTACGTGAACATGCTCGACCGCTGGGGCAAAGACGACCCGGACGTGCTGGCGGAATCCATCGCGTCCCTCAAGGCCGAAAGCGAGCACATGCAGGAGCTCGTGGAGCAGCTGCTGTTTTTGGCGCGCGGCGATGCCGGGCGCACGGTCCTGCGGCGTGCGCATACCAACCTGGCCGCACTGGTCGACGAGGTATGCGAAGAATCGCAGATGATCGATACCGAGCACACGTATCGGCTGGCTTTTGACGCTGCGCTTGCCAGCGACCCGCGCTGCGACGCGCCCGTCGACGTGGCGCTCGTGAAGCAGGCTCTGCGCGTGATCGTGCAAAACGCCGCCAAGTACTCGGATGCGGGAACGACCGTCACATTTGGCATAACGCCGGATGCGGGCGCGGGCACGATCGACATAAGTGTTGAGGACGAGGGCATCGGCATGAACCAGGAATCCGCAGCTCACGCGTTCGAGCGGTTCTACCGTGCCGACAACGCGCGCGATGCCGGCGCACAGGGTTCGGGTCTGGGGCTTGCGATCGCCAAGTGGATCGTCGACAGCCACGGCGGCGTCATCGGTGTGACCTCGGTCGAAGGGGTCAGCAGCCGCTTTACGATTCGCCTGCCACGATAGGAAGCCCCTCGGCATAAATCAAAACCACCCCTAAAAGGGGTGGTTTGCTCTTAGGGTATAACCCTTGGATTTCCGGCACGCGTCTAAAGGCGCCGGCCCTCACGGGGTTCGGGCCGCACTGCAGATTGACCCGTGGCGGGCCGGTCAAACCGGCG
>JAXKFZ010000246.1:0-7266 GCA_036550635.1 Collinsella sp.
AGCTGTTGGGATGTAGTCGAGTGCTATGATAGACGGGCTCTTTTGTCTATCTAGGAGGCTTTGCCTGATGGAGATCACCAAGGATATCCGCTACGTTGGCGTCGACGATCACGACATTGACCTGTTCGAGGGCCAGTACGATGTGTCCGAGAACGGCATGGCATACAACAGCTATGTTATCTTGGGCGATAAAATCGCTGTCGCCGATTCGGTTGACGCTGGCTTTGTCGACGAATGGCTCGGCAACCTCGAGGCCGCGCTCGACGGCCGTACGCCCGACTACCTGGTCGTCCATCACATGGAGCCCGATCACTCCGCCGGTATCGCCGCCTTTATGGAACGCTATCCCCAGGCACAGATTGTGGCCAGCATGGGCGCCTTCCGCATGATGGTCAACTACTTTGGCACCGACTACCCCGAGCGCAAGATGGTCGTCAAAGAGGGCGACGTGCTCGATCTGGGCGGTCACAGCCTAACGTTTGTCGGCGCTCCCAACGTTCACTGGCCCGAGGTGATCTTCTCCTACGAGTCTACCGACAAGGTGCTCTTTAGTGCCGACGGCTTTGGCAAGTTTGGCGCCAACGACATCGAGGACCCCGAGGGCTGGGCTTGCGAGGCTCGCCGCTACTACTTTGGCATCGTCGGTAAGTTCGGCAAATTCGTGCAGACCGTGCTCAAGAAGGCCGCCGATCTGGATATCCAGATCATCTGTCCGCTCCATGGTCCTGTTCTTACCGAGAATCTGGGCTATTACCTCGACACCTACAACACCTGGTCGAGCTATCAGCCCGAGGGCGAGGGCATCACGATTGCCTATGCGAGCGTGTACGGCCATCTGAAGGCTGCCGTCGAGGAGCTCGCCGCAGCGCTTGAGGCTCGCGGCCAGAAGGTCTCCGTCTTTGACTTGGCTCGCGACGACATGGCCGAGGCCGTTGAGGATGCGTTCCGCTACGACCGTCTAGTGCTCGCTTCCATCACCTATCAGGGCGAGATCTTCCCGTTCATGAGCACCTTTATCCACACGCTCGCCGAGCATGCCTACCAGAACCGTACCGTGGCGCTTGTCGAGGCCGGTTCCTGGGCGCCCGCTGCCGCCAAGGTTATGACCAAGGAGCTCGAGGGTATGAAGGACATCACCCTGACGCAGAACAAGGTGACTGTGCTGGGCTCGCTCAACGACGCCTCGCGCGCTCAGATCGAGGCCCTCGCCGACGAGCTGTCCAAGTAGCGATATTTCGCTTTTAACGAGCAAAACCACCACAAAGGGGACAGGCACCTTTGTGGTGGTTTTTGTTTAAGCGCCGGCGATGACGAGGGCTGGACGTGAGCTGTCAGTGGCCTCGGCGATCGAGGTGGCGACGGCATGGTCGGGGTCACGGTCCATCACGATGGAGTCGACATCGGCAAGCTCGGCAAAGCGGTACATGCCGCGTCCGTTAACCTTGCTGGCGTCCATGAGGGCGACGCTTTGATGGGCCGCGGCGATCATAGCCGTTTTGGTCTCGGCCATCTGGGGAAAGTCGGTCGTAAAGCCGCAGCTGGGGACAAAGGCGCCGGGGCACATGACGGCCAGATCGGCATGGACCATTTGGAGCGCCTGCATAGTGAGCGGTCCGTACAAATAACGATGGCCTTTGCGCAGCGCCCCGCCCAGCATGACGACATCGACTGAGGGCATGCTCTCGTCGATGTAATCGGCAATGGTAATGTCGGCCGTGATGACGGTGATACCGTCGCGCTGATCGAGGAGCCGGACGAACTCGAGCGCCGTGGTGCCCGAGTCGACGAGCAGCGTGTCGCCGTCATTGACGAGCTCGATGGCGCTTTGCGCGATGGCCTGCTTGGCGGCAACGTTGACGTTGATGCGGCGATCCTGCGTGGAGACGGTTAGGCGTTTGTGGAGTGACACGGCGCCACCATGTGTGCGGCGCAGTTTGCCGGCCTCGGCGAGCGCGTCCAGATCGGCGCGGGCCGTGACGGAGGAGACGCCAAAGGTCTGGGCGATTTCTGCCACCTGAACTGAGGCGTTGTGCTCGAGCATCTCCATGATCGCGGCGCGACGCTCATCGGCGAAGGCGCGGTTTGTTGCGTGGGCCATTGCTGCTCCATTCTCGGCAATTTTTGCAGGAATTGTGTTGAGTCTATTTTCTTTCATTTTCTTTTTGAGTAAGAAAACACCTTTCGATTACTTATCTTTTCTATAAAAGAAAGCCACTCGACACTCAAAACTCAATATCGAACGCATGCGCTTGGCACAATACCCTTCCGTTTGCTTTTCAAAATTGAGAGTCTTGCCCTGCGGAGTGACAACATCTCGCACATTCATACCCGCTGAATTTCATACAATGAGCGCAGCAAAACGCAAGGTAAAACGCCTTGTGAACAACTACGCCCGACGTCCAGATGCGGGCGAGGGAGAGGAGCAAACGCTCATGGCACTTGTTACCACCGAAAAGATGCTCAAGGACGCTCAGGCCGGCCACTACGCCGTCGGTGCGTTCAACGTCGAGAACCTCGAGTTTGTTATGGCCGTTCTGGCCGCTGCCGAGGAGACCAAGTCCCCCGTCATCATGCAGACCACCCCGGGCACCATCAAGACCGCTGGCCTGGATTACTTCTACGGCATGGTCAAGGCTGCCGCCGAGCGCGCTTCCGTGCCCGTTGCCCTGCACCTCGATCACGGCGATGGCTATGACCGCTGCATGCAGGCCTTCCGCACTGGCTACACCTCCGTCATGATCGACGGTTCGCACGAGTCCTTCGAGGACAACATCGCCCTGACCAAGTCCGTCGCCGACGCTGGTCGCGCCATGGGCGTGCCCGTCGAGGCCGAGCTTGGCAAGGTTGGCGGCAAGGAGGACGACGGTCCCGCGGTTGAGGGCGAGAGCCCCTACACCGACCCCGCCGAGGCCAAGGAGTTCGTCGAGCGCACTGGCTGCACCTCGCTGGCCATTGGCGTTGGCACCAGCCACGGCGTGTACACGAGTGATCCGCACATCGAGCAGTCCGTGGTCAAGGCCATCCGCGACGCCGTCGACGTGCCGCTGGTTCTGCACGGCACCTCCGGTGTGCCCGATGAGCAGGTTGCCGAGGCTGTGAAGAACGGCATCTGCAAGGTCAACTATGCCACCGAGCTGCGTCAGGCCTACATCAAGGGCTTCATGGCCTACATGGCCGAGAACCCTGCCTGCTTCGACCCCAAGAAGCCGGCCAAGGAGGGCATGCGTGAGATCACCGAGCTGGTTAAGATCCGCATGACCAACCTCAACTCTGTGGGCAAAGCAGAGTAACAGCAAGGGTACTCTGATCCCACCGGACGGTCTGGGCGGGTCCCGTACTTAGTTTCCAAAACGTCCTCGCGCATGAAGGCCCCCGTTGTCTCGCTTCTTCGAAGCGTTGACAACGGGGGCCTTCGCGCTGCGGAATGATTTTGGAAACTAAGTACGGGACCCGCCCAAACCGTCCTGCTCAATCGCCCTTGTGGCGTTGGGGCTGATAGGGTGGGCGCGGGGTTACTTGGTTGTTAGGGTTAGCAGGTCGTTGGGGGTTTTGAGGTTGTAGGTGGCGTTTGGGATGTCTTGGTGCGATCCCCATGCTGCTCGGGCAAAATTGACCCCTGCTGATGTTGCGCATTGTTCGTCGTAGACGGTGTCGCCAACGTAGATGACGCTGTTGGGGTTTGCGCCCGTACGTCGGAGATATTCGAGCATGGGTGCGGGTGCGGGTTTGTGTTCGGTTGTGTCTTCGACAAGGATGATGTGCTCAAAATACGTATCGAAGCCAAGAGGTGCTATTTCTTCTGCGTATTCGTCGCGCGCACGTGAGGAGACAATGCCAAGATTGCAACCGCTATCGGCGAGTTTTGCGATGACTTCAAGCAAACCTGGAAACACGCTGATGGTGCTTTTAAAGCTGGCGGCAACTTGGCACCAGCGATCCAACGTTGCTTGCGAGTAGATTCCAAGTTTCTCAAGGGCATTCTTGCCGGGTATGCCGAGGGCAAATTCAAGCTCGTTTCGTGGGAGCGTTTTGCCGGTCTTTTCTTGGACAATCTGGGCAAGCGATGACAGAACGCTTTCTTCTGTATCTGCCAATGTTCCATCAACATCAAACACGATATGGTCAAAGTGCTTCATATGGTTGCTCCTATCTGTTGTTTGCCTGCAAGTTTGATGCAGTGACAGAAGAAGGGCTAGCGGGATTTCTGCCTGGTACTATCGAAATTCTGCCTCACTGCTCGATAGCTCGAAGGAGTGCATCCCATTTGTTCTTTAAATACCTGCCCTAGATGGCTTGCTGTCGCAAATCCGCATTGCCGAGCGATTGCCTGCACCGTTCGCGTGGTGTGCGCCAAAAGTTCGCAAGCACGGTTGATGCGGTATGCGCGTAGATATGCCGCCGGGGTCGTTCCTGCGCAAGCTTCGATAATGCGGTAACACTCTCTTTCGCTTACGCCGGCTGCAGATGCCATCTGGGGCACATCTATAGCGGCTGCATAGTTTGCGCGGATAAAGTCCAGGATTGCCTTGAACTGTACGTCGCGGCTGGTCATCCAAGAGGCGTCGTCGGAGGAAAAGAGCGGTTCAGCTTTGGCATAGATCTGAATCCAGAGTTCGGACAGGCTATTTCGAAGCGCCATCTCGTTCTGCGGCTGTTGAAGGTCGTGGCTAAAGGAGCTCTTCAGTAAATCGATAAAGGGCATATCGTCGGGGTTGGTGGGCGACCATTTGAGCACATCGACGCCTCGACATTGCAGTAAAGGATTGATGTAGCGCTTTTGAAGGCGTCCCGCGGGATCGCCGAGCATCGACGGCTGAAAGATATGCAGCATTTGAATGGCTGGCGCCGAATTGGGTGATTGCAGGGTGCTGTGCAAAACGCCGCCGTTGATAAAGCCGACGGACCCTTCCTCAAAGCGCATGTGCTCATGAGCCGCACGCGTGCGATAGTCAATTGTTCCCTGCTCCATGTAGAAAAGCTCGACTTCGGAATGCCAATGCAAGGGGACGGAATTGCCCGGATAGCGAGCGAATTCTGCGCGTTCGGCAATATAGGGCCAGTCTTCGGCGGTCTCGGGAAAGGCTTCCTCGCGTCCTCCGCGGTGCAATTCTATGTGATCCATGTTTCGCATGGCATCAGTATAAAGCGCGATGGGCTTAGATTGCTCTTGCCTGTTCGGGGAACGCCTTGTCTAGAGATGCTTGGAGCTTTTCGAATGATGCTCGCAAGTTGAGGCTCTGATTGGTTGACCGGTTGGTTTTTGTGGTGGGGGAGTCGAGGAGGCCGTTTCTCTGTGTCGGGGGGAAGGAGAAAAGGTTTGCATGTTTTAGGGATGGCTGCTGTGCTGCGTCATTGGAAGAATGCATGCTTATGCGGCCTCCTCGATGTCCACCAAAAGGTTGCGCACGGGGTGTGCTGCTAGGTCCCGTGCGTTGGCAGTATTATGCCGCGGTCGTTGCAAAGAAGCGCTAAAGAAAGGCTTAATGAGGTTTGCAATTACGATGAAACCGCAGGTCAGAGGTACTGAGTAACACTCTTGTAAGGTTTTGAGCTTAAGGGCTTTCTAAGGTTTGTGATGCGGATGTGGCGCGCGCGTGCGGGACCTGTGAATGGCTTGTTTTAGCGCTGCGGGGTCGCGGCACGAACTTGCTCGATGACCTTTTCCATCGTGGCGTCGATGCAGTCTTTTTTGAGCTCGCATTCCCAGATGGTTATGGGCGTCCAGCCCATTTCGGTAAGCGCTGCCACGGCGGCGCGGTCGCGCTCGACGTTGCGGCGGAACTTTGCCTCCCAAAACTCAACGTTGCGCTTGGGCTGGCTGGGCTTGCACTTGGGGCAGCGGTGCCAAAAGCAGCCGTTGACGAAGATGGCGATCTTGCGGCCGGGGAAGGCGATGTCGGGCTTGCCGGGAACCTTCCATTCCAAGCGATAACCCGTAAGGCCCGCTGCGCGCAGGTGCTGTCGTACGAGCAGCTCGGGCTTGGTGTTGGCGCGCTTGTTGCCCTTCATGGACTTTTTGATGGCGGCGCGACGGCGGACCAGTTCGCGCTCGTCAGCGGAGAGGTCCGAGGTGTCGATACCGTCCAACAGACCTGGTTTGGGGTGTTTTTTGCTGCGGCGTTTGGTTTTGCGCTTGGGTTTGGCGGCAGGCTCGTCAGCCGTTGCGGTCTCGGCGTCGTTGGTGCTGCCGTTGGCCTCAAGCCGGTCTTCCTTCAGCTCAATCAGGGCATCAATGAGCCCCTTGTCGGCGGGCATCCACTCAACGGTGGCAAGTGAGGTGCGCGGAATCCAGCGGATATCGAGTTGACGGTCATGCTTTTGCGGCTCGCCAGACTCTTTGGTGAGCGAGCAGTAGTAGCACTCCATGGAGAGATGGAAATCGGGGTAGTCGTACTCAACGGTGTAGAAATCGCGCAGGTTGGTGACTTTTACTTGCAGCTCTTCCATGAGCTCGCGGCGCACGGCGTCTTCGGGTGTCTCACCGCGCATGAGCTTGCCGCCTGGGAACTCCCAAAGTCCCTGCATGTCGCCATAGCCGCGCTGCACGGCAAGCAGCTCGTCAGATTCTTCCTTACGAATGATCCCAGCGGCAACATGAACAGTTTTCAACAGGAGTCCTCTCTCAACATCAACACGCGACAGGGTAGCTACCCCTACCTTACACAACGGTAAGGCAAGCGTAAGGCAAGCGTAAGCCATATCGATGGTAGCCGACTCGTTTTCTTGCGACTATAGATGCCGTAGACTAATCGCAAGAAAGGACTCGGTATGCAAACCACGCACATGGCGACCCCGGTACTGGAGGTCGCGCATCTCGAAAAAGTATATGGAGCGCTGGGCAACGTGACCCGCGCGCTCAACGACGTCAGCTTTACCGTCAACCGCGGCGAATTCGTTGGCATCATGGGCGCTTCGGGCTCGGGCAAGTCGACGTTGCTCAACTGCGTGTCGACCATCGATAGCGCCACGAGCGGCACGATCCGCATTAACGGCCAAGACGTAACACGCATGAAGCAGGCTAAGCTTTCGCAGTTCCGCCGCGAGGAGCTCGGCTTTATCTTCCAGGACTCCAACCTGCTCGATACGCTCACGGCACGCGAGAATATCGCCCTGCCGCTCACCATTGCCCGCACAAACTCGGCAGAGATCTCGACCCGCGTGCAGGATGTGGCAGCGCGCCTGTCCATCAGTCAGGTGCTCGACAAGTATCCCTACCAGATGTCCGGCGGTCAGCAGCAGCGCGTTGCCGCGGCTCGCGCGCTCGTC
>JAXKFZ010000247.1:0-4745 GCA_036550635.1 Collinsella sp.
GCGAGCGTCATGGGCTACCTGAAGGGGAAGAGCTCGCTGATGATATTCGACAGGCACGCCAACCTCAAGTACAAGTTCGGCAACAGGAAGTTCTGGGCGGAGGGCTACTACGTGTCCACCGTCGGCCTGAACGAGGCGACGATCGCCAAGTACATCAGGGAGCAGGAGTCCCACGACATCGCGCTGGACAAGCTGAGCGTGAAGGAGTACGAGGACCCCTTCAAGAGGGGGTGATGCTGCCGGTTCGACCGGCGCGCCACGGGTCAAGATGCACTAGGCCTGGACGAAGTCCGGGCCCGCGCCTTTAGACGCGAGCCCGGGGCCCGTGGGTTATACCCTAAGAGCAAACCACCCTTTTTAAGGGTGGTTCTGATTTAGGGGGCTGTTTACCGAGGGCATTTGTCCGTATTCGCTTCTGGGCAGTGGGTTTTTTACTGCGTATTTCGGAAGTGCGGGGAAAATCGAAACTTGCTGAACGCACCCCGATTTTTGCCAATTAAACCGCAGGTCGCAAGGTCTCAAATCTGGGATCTGGCCGGCAGGTCTCGGGTTTTCACCGCACTTCCGAATGCATGCTAAATATGGCTTCAACGTGCTTGGCCTTGAAAGCCATAATAGGTTGCCAATTGGCTACAAGACGAATATAGTTAGCATCATGCTAACTAAGGGGTGGTTATGAATCGAACCAAGCTCCGACCGACATATTCACTTGACGAAGCGAAGTCTTTAGCTCGTTTGGGAAAGATGATGGTAAACGGTAGGGTGCGCAGGCACCTGATGAACCAGTTTGGTTATCTGGACATCGACCATTTCCTTGCTGACCTTTTTGATTATCTGGAGCCTGGCGACTTTAGAAAATCCATTGCGCTCGACATGGATGGCCCTTTGCATGGTGTTTACGCAGATGTCTATGAGTGCCGAGGTTTTGAATGCGAGGATTGGTACGTCAAGTTTTTAATCGATTCTGAAGGCAATGCACATTTGAACGTTTTGTCTGCGAACATCGATGGATATATTCATTAAAGGAGGAGCCATGCGTTGCATGGAATGTGGCAAAGAAATGCAATTTACCACGGCGCCAATGTCTGAATCATACCGTGGCGAGCAAATAACGGTAAAAGGAATTGAGCATTATATTTGTGAGTGCGGCAACGATGAAATGACCGCTGCAGAGGCGACTAAGCTCGCCCATGCGCTGGCTTCGCAATATGCCAAGACACATGAACTTCTTTCTCCCTCCGATATTAAAGATTTGCGCTCTGATCTCGGTTTAACTCAGCATGAATTTGAGTCGCTTTTAGGGGTTTCAAAACCAACGGCATCTCGTTGGGAGAACGGGGCGTCACAACAGTCTATTACCGCAAATAATCTTATGAAGCTCATTCGAGACGTCCCCGAGGTTCGCAAATATCTGGGTCTTTCTTCTGATGAGACGACCTCGGGACTTAATACATCACAATTTTCGGTGATACAGGGAGGAGAAGCCCCGGCTTATAGGGACTCGACTCCTTTGGCAGAAGAGAATGCCTTTCGATTGGAGATGTAAATGGAAACGCTACAGAAGCAACGCATTGAATCTCCGCTGATTACATGCGTGACTAGAAAAGTGGATAGTTTTTCATTTGATGGCGGAATGACTCCGAAAGAGGGCGTCAATAAGTCTGGCGTCGAATGCAACGTCAGAAATGCTATCACCAGCGCATTTTCGGACGAAAACGGAACCAGGTTTCGCCAGCTCAATTTAGTTATAGAGCTTCTACCCAGCAATGAAGGTCATTACTATCGTTCCGAAATATCCGTCTCCGGCATATATCGCGCTCCTGCGGATTTAGATGACGATGCTTTTGACAGAGAAGCACTTAGCACCGGTATGCAGGACCTGTATTCCTATGCAAGAGGCATTATTGAAAATGTCGCAGCTGGTGGAGTGTGGGGGCCACTTTATCTGCCACAGATAGGATTCACTATCTAGCTCTCGATGTCCCCACATCCTTTAAAAAAGTTCTTAAAACGGCCTTAAAGGCGCTCTAGCTCGCGTTGACAGCGTAAAATACGCATGTTTGACTATGACAGAAGTGGATTTTAGGGGAGGGGTGCGCCATGGAAGTGCTGGTTGTTGGCAACACCGCATATGTTGACGATGACTTTTGTGCCAAGGCGTTCCCCGAGGACCATGTGCAGGTCGTAGCCGCGCAGGACACGCGCCGCGACGAGTCATCGCCCCATGCCTCGTGGAAAGAGCTTCTGCAACACCTGGATCAGGCCTACGAGTTCGAACGCGTGGTCTACCTGTCTAATTACCTTACCCCGCATACAGACTCCGTGGGCGATATCGAGCTGCTGCGCACGGTCTTTCGTGCGTGCGCGGGTCGCCGGGTCCAACTGCTGTATGTAGCAGGGCCCGCAGGTGCCGAGGGCGCCGCCGATGCCGTGGGGCGAACGGGCAAGGGCATTATCGCGCGCGCAGCCAACGACCTGTGCCGCTACTACGCTGCTCGCGAGGGCGTTCAAACCAAGATCCTGCGCGTGCCGTTCCTGTATACCGCATCTGCCGCGCTGGAGGACCCGTTTTTGGTGCCGCTGCTCGACGCGTGCTCAACCGGATCGGTCGCTCTGCAGGGCACGCAGGATGCGGCGTTTCCCCTGCTGTGTGCCGAGGAGCTTGCGGTGCTGGTACGCCGTATCTTCGACAGCTGGGATGCCTCGTTTGAGACGCTCGACGTTGCCGATACCTTCCATCACGCGTCAGGTGAGGTGGGCGAGGCCCTTAAAGCGCTATTCCCAGGGCTCTCAGTTGCCTATGGCGATTCTGCCGGCTATGCCCTGCCCGCCAGCGACGTCGCTCGCGTGCGCTATGGCTGGTTTCAGCGCTACGACTTGCTGCGCGATCTTTCGACCATTCATGCGCGTTGGGATGCTGGCCGCGAAAAGAAGGTCAACCCCTTGCGCGCCGCCATCGACCGCATCCAAATGCGCACGCTGCCTATGAAATGCCTGGAGACGGGCGTTGCCTGGGTCCTGTTCGAGGTGCTGGAGCATCTGTTCTCCCAATCGGCCCAGCTCAACGTGCTCGATTATCGCCTGCTCTACGTGGTGCTGATCGGCACGCTGTATGGCTTGGACTTTGGCCTGGTTGCGGCGCTGCTGGCGTCGGTGGGTTTGGCCGCGAGCTACTTTACTCAGTACGGCTATACCTTCCAGGGTCTCTTTTACGAGCCGTCCAACTGGCTGCCGTTTATTGCGTACTTTGTGGTGGGTGCCGTGTGCGGCTATGTGCAGCTGCGCAACAGCGAAGCCATTAGGGCGGAGCGCGATCAAAACGAGCTCGTGCGTAATCGCAATACGTTCCTCACACAGCTTTACCACGACGCGATCGAGGACAAGCGCGCGTACAGGCGCCAGATTGTGGGTCGCCACGACAGCTTTGGTAAGATCTTTGCCGTGACGCAGGAGCTCGACGTGCTCAACCCGCGCGACATCTATCGCAAGTGCTGCGAGCTTTTGGGCGAGATCCTCGAGAACGATTCGGTGGCGATCTACCATGTTTCGGGAGGGGCATTTGCTCGCCTGGTGGCAGCAAGTCCCGCGATTGCCGAAGATGCCGCACGTTCGCTCACGCTTGAGCAGCTTGCACCTCTTTTGGGCGACGGGGGCCGTTCGAACCTGTGGGTGAACCGCGAGCTGACGCCGGGGCTTCCCATGTTTGGATACGCGATCGAGCGCGACGGGGCACCCGCCGTGTTGATCTTTGTGCGTCGTGCTGCCGAAAATCAAATGACCCTCTATTATCAAAACCTGTTCCGTATCTTGTGCGGGCTGGTCGAAAGCGCGCTGGGCCGTGCCTTTGACTATGAGGCGGTGGCGCAGGATAAACGCTGCGTTGACGGCACTTGCGTGCTCAAGCAGGCTGCCTTTGGCCAAGAGCTCGCGGCGGAGCAGGCGCTCGCAGATAGCAAGATGGGGAGTTTTTTGCTCCTGCGCGTGGTACCGGGCATGGAGCCTGTCGGCGAGCTGGTGGGCGCAATCGGGTCGGCAATCCGCGAGAGCGACGCGGCGGGCTTGGTCGACGGCGACGTGCTCTACCTGCTTATGCGCCAGGCAAAGGCGTGCGATCTGCCCATTATCCGCGAGCGCCTGAGCGCAAAGCAGATTGCGGTGGAGCCCGTCGATGGCGAGGACATCGTGGCGCTGTTGCAACACATCTCTTACACCGGTGACGGTGAGGGGGGTGCCGCTTGATCTCGCTTGTCGTTGCTGCCGTCTTGCTGCTGATTCATGCGCTGGTTTGCCTGATGCTGTGGACGCTCATGAAGCTGGGCCTGCTGCCGGTGCGCGGGCACATGTTGGCTGTGATAGTGCTGGTGCCGCTGTGGGGCCCGTTGCTGGTGGTTCTGCTATCGGCCCGCAGCGCGGTGTTTGGCGAGGGGCTGAAAGAGTCTGCGCTGGAGTCGCTGCGCTTCAACGACGACCTACATCGCAGCATCCTGGTGCACGACCGTGACGCCGATGCAGGCGTAGTGCCGCTCGAGGAGGCGCTCATCGTCAACGACCCGGCATACCGGCGCCGACTAATGCTCTCCATGCTCACCGAGGAGCCCGACGCGTACCTGGCGCAGCTGCAGGCGGCTAAGCTTAACGACGACGTTGAGGTGGCGCACTATGCCGCGACGGCGGTGGCGCAGATCTCCAAGGAGTCCGACCTTAAACTGCAGCAGCTGGAGCGTGCCTTTAAGACGGACCCGAGC
>JAXKFZ010000248.1:0-24138 GCA_036550635.1 Collinsella sp.
CATTAAGCTTGCCGATGATCCCGACTACAACCAGGCAAACTTTGAGGGCATGCTCGAGATTAAGGGCGATTCGGACCACACCAAGCTCATCGAGATGCTCGATGCGCTCAACGATGAATCGCAAAAGATCGATGATGTGCTCGATACCTACTTTGATACCGAGAATCTGGTCTATTGGCTGGCGTTTCAGATCCTGACGGGCAACTGCGATACGCAGAACCGTAACTGCTATCTGTACAGCCCTCTCAACTCAAATACCTGGTACTTTTTGGATTGGGATAACGACGGCATGCTGCGTAAGCTGGAGCTTTCTCTTACCGGGTTTTCGGACTACGCGAGCTGGGAGCGCGGCGTGAGCAACTACTGGGGCAATGTGCTGTTTAACCGTGCGTTGCGCAGCAAGTCGTTCCGCAGCGAACTCGACCGTGCCGTCAAGGACTTGCGCTCGTATTTGACCGAGACTCGCCTGACCAAGATGATCAAGCACTACCGCGAGGTTACTGAATCGCTGGTCTTTGCTTCGCCCGATATCGACCATCTGCCTGTCACCAAGGACCAATACGAGCAGATCACCGCGGCGATTCCTTCCGAGATCGAGGAGAACTATAAGAGCTTCCGCGAGAGCTATAAAAAGCCCATGCCGTTCTACATTGGCGTGCCGCAGATCGATAACGGTAAGCTGCGCATCAACTGGGATGCGTCCTACGACTTTAAGGCGCGCGACATTCGCTATACCGTGGAGCTTGCGCGCGACTATGCCATAAGCGACGTGGTCTTTAAGGCCGAGGACGTGCTGCTGCCCGAGGTAACGTGCGATGCGCCCGATACCGGCCAGTACTTTGTGCGCGTGCGTGCCACTAACTCCGACGGCTATACGCAAGATGCGTTTGACTACTATGTGACCGACGGCGGCAAGCATTACGGCATGCTGTGCTTCTATGTCAAGGATGGCGGTAAGGTCGTGGGGGATACGTATGAGGAGGGCTAGCGCGCTGCTTGAGCGCCTGGCGGCACCTCCCGTGCGTGCCACGCAGGAACGTTACCGCCACGAGCTCAAGTACCTTATCAACGAGGGCGAACATGCTGCGCTTGCCTGTCGCATGGCGCCGGTATTTAAACTGGACAAGCATGCGCAGGCAGGCGGTTACACCATTCGCAGCCTGTACTTTGACGACTACTGCAACTCTGCCTACGAGGAAAAAGACGCCGGTATTCTCATGCGCAAAAAGTATCGCGTGCGCATCTATAACGGCAGCGACAAGGTGATTAAGCTCGAGCGCAAAAAGAAGTACGGCGGCTGGATCTATAAGGAGGACGCGCCGCTCACGCGCGACGAGTTTGAGCAGATCCTGGCCGGCGATTACGACTTTTTGCTGCGGAGTCCACACCAGCTCTGCCGTGAGTTCTACATCGAGTGCATCTGCAACATGATGCGCCCGCGGACCATCGTGGATTACGAGCGCGAGCCGTGGGTGATGGACGAAAGCACCGTGCGCATTACGTTTGACATGAACGTGCGCGCCGCGGTGGGGAGTTTTGATATCTTTGACGCGACCTTGCCCGCGCTGCCCGTGCTAGAACCCGGCAAGCTTGTGATGGAGGTCAAATTTACCGAGTTTTGCCCGCAGCTGGTGCGCGATATGGTGCCACCGGGCGCGGCGGAGCTCACGGCGGTCTCCAAGTACTGCCTGTGTTACGAAAAGACCGCTTACCTGCGCGGATTTAATTACTGGGAATCGGATTTTGAGAACCGAGGGGATATTTAGTCATGAGCACCAGGGACTTTTTTAAGAACTCCGTACTGGAGGCGTTTGGTCAGGTCGACCCTGCCAAGATCGGCCTGTCGCTGTTCGTGGCGCTCGCCATGGGCATCCTGATCTATTACGTCTACAAGCGCTTTTTTACCGGCGTGGTGTATTCGCGTAGCTTTGCTGTGACGCTTGTGGGCATGTGCGTGCTTACCTGCATGGTCACGCTCGCGATCTCGACGAACGTTGTCATCTCGCTCGGTATGGTCGGTGCTCTGTCCATCGTCCGCTATCGTACAGCGGTCAAGGACCCTCTCGACTTGCTGTACCTGTTTTGGGCCATTACCACGGGCATTACGGCGGGTGCCGGCATGTATGCGCTCGTGGGGCTCACGGCAGTGGTGATCGTGGCCATGATCGCCGGCTTTGCGAGCCACCAGGACAAGGCGCGCGTGTACATGATGGTCATCCACTACACGGGTCAGACCACCGGCGACGATATCGTGCGTGCCTTTGGCCGCACCAAGTTCACCGTTAAGTCCAAGACCATGCGCGGTGACAAGGTCGAGATGGCCGTCGAGGTGTTCTCTGACGGTGTGGATATGCCCTATGCGGACGCCATTCGCGCGCTCGATGGCGTGGAGGATCTGACGCTTATTCAATATAACGGCGAGTACCACGGGTAGCTTGGTTCCGGCGTTCTGCCGAACGCCGGACCGCTCGACGCTGCGCGGGCATCTGCCGGGCGATCTGCCGTTCAAACCATCGCTCGCGTACATAAAGTACGCTTCGCTCTTCTTTCGCGGCACCTCGCCACGGCGGCTGCCCGCTCGCTGACGTTTGCTCGACCTGGGTGATATTGATTTATCCGAAGCGCCGTCACGGGTATCATGGTGAAAGCGATTTCAACGACGGGAGTGCTCGTGGTAAAGATGAAAGATGTGGCCGAGCTGGCGGGTGTTTCGAGCGCCGCCGTCTCGCGCTACCTCAACGGTGGGTATATCTCGGCGGACAAGGCCGATCGCATTAAGCAGGCGATTGAGCTGACCGGATACGTGCGGTCCAGCCAGGCTCGCGCGCTGCGCACAGGCTCCACCAAGCTCATCGGCGTCATCGTGCCCAAGATCAATTCGGAATCCGTGAGCCGCATTACCGCCGGTATTGGCCAGGTGCTCGGTCGTCGTGGCTACCAGATGCTCCTTGCCAACACCGACAACGCGGCCGATCGTGAGCTCGAATACCTCGATTTATTCCAAAACCACCCGGTCGATGGCATTGTGCTGGTGGCAACTATGATTACCGATGAGCACCGTCGCGCGATTGAGTCGTGCCGCGTGCCCATTGTGTTGATCGGCCAACATGTCGAGGGCGCGGCGTGCGTCTATCACGACGATTACGAGGCCGCCTTTGAGCTGGGCCATGCGCTTGCGGGCCGCGTGGACGGCAAGATCGCCTACATTGGAGTTACCGAAGAGGACCGCGCGGCCGGTTATGACCGCCGTCGCGGTTTTGAGGCCGGCTTGCGCGCCGCGGGTAACCCGCTCGATGCCGCATTGATTCGCCTGGGCTCGTTTACGCTCGACTCAGGCTATGGTGCAGCACGTGAACTGCTTTCCGTCGCTCCCGATGTTTCGTTTATCGCGTGCGCGACCGATACCATGGCGGCGGGCGCGCTTCGTGCCATCGATGAGGTTCGCGGCGTGGGCGAGGGCATGCATCGCGTAAGCGGTTTTGGCGACAACGCGTTTTTGCGCGCGCTGACGGGCGGTATTCCCACCGTGCATTATGGCTACCTGACCAGTGGCGTCGAGGCGACCAATATGTTGCTCAACACGCTCGATGGCGTGGAGGGGGAGAGCGGTCTAAAGACGCTCAAACTCGGCCATCAGCTTATGAATGTCTAGATTTTGGGCACGTCTGCCTGCCCCTGAGCCCTTATGTTTGTCTCAAAACTACCATTCGCCGGCTATTTCCTACCGTTCACCCTACTATGAAAACGATTACAGACATATGAAACTGAAATCGATTACAGTGTAAGTGTCAAAGACGGCCGGGTGCACGTGCGCCCGTTTGAGGAAAGGGAAGTCATGGACTACCGCAAATCAGCCCAAGAGGTGCTCGACAACATCGGTGGCGCCGGCAACGTTGTTTCGGCCGCACACTGCGCCACGCGTCTGCGCCTGGTGATTGCCGATAACGCCAAGGTCGACAAGGATGCCCTCGAGAATATCGACGGCGCCAAGGGCGTCTTTGAGGCCCAGGGCCAGCTCCAGATTATTTTTGGCACCGGCACCGTCAACAAGGTCTACGAAGAGTTCATCGCGCTCAGCGGCGTCGAGGCTGCCACCAAGGCCGAGGTCAAGGAGGCCGCGGCACAGCAGCAGAACATCTTTATGCGTGCCATTAAGGTGCTCGGCGACGTCTTTGTTCCCATCATCCCCGCCATCGTGGCTTCGGGTCTGCTGCTGGGCATTATGAGCGCCCTCAACTTTATGGCCTCCAACGGCTTTGTCGCGCTCGACACCAATAACTTTATTTACAAGATTGCCGACCTGGTCTCGGGCACGTCCTTTGGCATTCTGCAGATTCTGATCGGCTACTCCGCGGCTAAGGCCTTTGGCGCCAACCCGTATCTGGGCGCTGTCGTCGGCGGTGCGTTCATCAACTCCTCGCTGCAGAGCGCCTACACGGTTGCCTCCGAGGGCGTGCAGACTATGGTCACCGTCATTCCCGGCGTGTACAGCTTTGAGTGGGTCGGCTATCAGGGCCACGTGATCCCCATCGTTATCGCCTGCGCCATTCTGGCCTTCCTCGAGAAGCGCCTGCACAAGATCGTTCCCGAGATGTTCGACCTCTTTGTGACCCCGCTCGTCTCGGTGTTCGTGACCGTGCTCCTGACGCTCGTTGCCGTCGGCCCCATCTTTGTCTGGGCCGAGAACGCCGTCCTCGGTCTGATCCAGGCCCTGCTCACCCTGCCCTTCGGCATCGGTTCCTTTATCGTCGGCCTGTTCTATGCGCCTACGGTCGTCACCGGTATCCATCAGATGTACACCGCCATCGACCTGGGCCAGCTCGCCCAGTACGGCGTGACCTATTGGCTGCCCATCGCCAGTGCCGCCAACATCGCCCAGGGTGGTGCCGCACTCGCCGTTGCCTTTAAGACCCGCGATGCCAAGATCAAGGGTTTGGCACTTCCTTCGGCCCTGTCCGCCTTCATGGGTATTACCGAGCCGGCCATCTTTGGTGTGAACCTGCGCTTCTTTAAGCCCTTCATCGCCGGCTGCATCGGTGGCGGTTGCGGCGCCCTGGTCTGCGCGCTCACCTCGCTTGCCGCTTCCGGTACGGGCGTTACGGGTATCTTCGGTATCCTGCTGTGCCTGGCCCAGCCCGTGCAGTACGCGATCATGTTTGCGGTCGCCGCGCTGGTTTCCTTTGGCGTCTCGTTTGTCCTGTACAAGGACGAGCCCAAGGCTTCCGAGCAGGCCTAAGAGCTTTTGATTGAAGGGTGCCCGCGGGTTGTATGCTCGCGGGCGTTTCCCGTATCTGGTGTCGATCTCTCGCGTCTTGTTACTTTCGATCCGTTAGGACTTTGATATGTCTAATGCACTTGGCCGCGACCTTGCAAAGCTGGTCGCCGCTGTTGACGCTGCCGCCTCTGAGTGCGGCCATGGCGCGTATGGCCAGCGCTTCCATATTATGCCGCCGGCGGGCTGGCTCAACGACCCCAACGGTCTTTGCCAGGCAGGCGGCGTGTTCCATGCCTATTTTCAGTATGCGCCGTTTGATGTCGAGGGCGGCGTTAAGGTCTGGGGCCATGCGACGAGTCGCGATCTTATGACGTGGGATTACGTTGGCGCCCCACTGCTGCCCGACGAGCCGTTCGATTGCCACGGTGTGTATTCGGGCTCCGCGCTTGCCGAAGACGGTTGCATTCGCGTGCTCTATACGGGCAATGTTAAGCTTTCCGATGCTGACGGTACGTACGACTACGTCAATACTGGCCGCCGCGCCGATACCGTCTATGTGGAGAGCGTTGATGGCCTTGCCGGTCGGGAGTTCAACCAAAAGCGCGTGGTGCTGGCGTCCGAGGATTATCCCGAGGATTTGACCTGCCATGTGCGCGATCCCAAGGTGTGGCGTGACGCGGACGGGCGTTATCACATGGTGCTGGGTGCGCGTCGTCGCGTGGATGGGCCGCATGTCGATAGTCGATTTTGCGCTATGCACGGCGAGGGTGCCGGTCGCGATGTGGGCGAGATCTTGGTGTATGGCTCGGTCGATATGCTGAGCTGGGAGCTCGAGAGTCGTGTGTCTACGCCCGAACGTTTTGGCTTTATGTGGGAATGTCCGGGATACCTTGAGCTTGATGCGGATGGCGGTGTGCAGGCGAAGTGGCTGTCCTTCTCTCCCCAGGGTCTTGAGGGCGGTCGTTGGGACCGCGGCAATGTGTATGCAGCGGGCTACATGCCTGTAACGGGCGACATTACGGGTGGCAATGACGCTTATGAGCTGGGCGAGTTCCGCCTGTGGGATGCCGGCTTTGATTTCTACGCGCCGCAGGAGTTTACGTCCGAGGATGGTCGCCACATTCTGATCGGCTGGATGGGCATGCCCGATGAGCCGACCTATGGCAACGCACCGACGTTGGTGGCGGGTTGGCAGCACTGCATGACGGTGCCGCGTGAGCTTACAGCCGGTGACGACGGCGTGGTACTGCAGCAGCCGGCGCGCGAGATCGAGCGCCATTATGCCTCGGTGCGTGTGGGGGAGGGCTCGTTGGAGGTTGCCGGCGATACCTGCTTTGACGTTGTTGTTGACGGTGTCGATGGCGCGTTTACCGCGACCGTTGATGACGAGCTGAAGCTGGAGTTTGTGCCCGCCGAGGGCGAACTGCCCTCGCGCTTTGAGATGCGATTTACCGATGAGGGTCGCGCTTCTGCCGGCTGCGGTCGTACCGTGCGTTGGGAGCCCGTCGACGAGGTTCGTAACGTGCGCATTGTCGGCGATGTCTCGTCGGTCGAGGTGTTTGTGAATGATGGCTCGCTCGTGTTTTCGACGCGCATCTATCCCGAGGCCTATGGCGTGACCGTTGATGCTCCGGGCACGAGCGTGAACTATCACACGCTCAACATCTAAGCGATTCGTCGCATATCGGCGCTATACTGCAGCCGTTGCCCACGATGCGGGGAACACCCGCATCGTGGGTTTTTGTTTTGAAGGGACGGTGCCGTATGGGCGTACAGCAGCTAGAAGAGGCCTGGGCTTTGAGGGCCGACGCGCGTGGGGCGCGTCTTGTTGCGGCCCCGCATGTGCCGGCAGCGCTGTCGCAGCTGGGGATTGTGCGTCCCGGTGACCGCCTGGTGGCCTTTGCGGATGACTTTACCGAAGCATTTGCGCACGGCTTTGATGGCCGCGATGTTGCGCTGGCGGGCTCGCCGTCCGCCGATGCGTTTACCGCCGCGTCCGAGGTCTTTGATGCTTCGTTTGATGCCGAGGGGCCGCACCTGTGGTGGTTCGTCAACTCCATCGGCGGGTTTGGACTGCGCGTGCCCGATCTGCGTACGCTGGGTCGAGCGGCTCGCGAGGCCCATGCGCTGCTGGTTGTGGACAACACCGTGGCGTCGGCTTTTGGCTGCGATCCGTTGCGCTTGGGTGCCGTGCTGTCGCTCGAGGCGCTCGACCGCGTGTGTGCTGGTAAGGCGCCGCGCAAGCTCGTTGCCGCTTCGGTGGCGCGCTCGCAGCTCAAGCGCCATCGTGTGGATGCTGCTGCCGAGTGCGCGCATGCGTTGTTTACGGGCTGCGGTGCTTTATCACTCGACCTTTCTACTGAGGAGGCCGACGTGCTCGAGCACGGGTTGCCCTCGCTTAACGTCCGCATGCAGGCGCATTTCGACCGCGCCCGTGCGCTGGCCGAGTATCTGGCCGCCAACGAGATGGTGCGCAACGTGCGCTATCCCGGTCTGAGCTCGCATCCCGATCATGCGGTTGCCACGGGAATCCTCGAGCATGGCTTTGGCCCGGCAGTTGAATTCGACCTTATCGAGCGTAGTGCAGATGATCTTTTCGATGTTTTGCCGGGGGAGTTCCGCACATCGCCGGCCGGCGGCGCAACGACGCGCCTTTCGGCCCCACGCGGCAAGCAGGGGAGCACCGTCCGCCTCTTCGCCGGCACCGACGACCCCCTGGTCGTAGCGTCCGCCCTAGACAACGCCCTTCGTAAATTAGCTACTCTTTAATGCTGGCGATGAGGTCGTTTGCTTTGTTGGCAATGACGTTGTTGATGTCGGTCTGCAGCTCCTCGTAGGCCGCTATGGCTCGCTCTCCGGCGGGCGTGAGCGTGGACCCGCGGGCGCCGTCGCGCTCGATGAGCTTGCAGCCCAGCTGGCCTTCGGCTTCGTTCACAATGCGCCATGCCTTGGAATACGCCATGCCCATGCTCTTGGCGGCGCGGTTGAGCGAGTGCTCGCGGGCAATACCCTGCAGCAGCAAGACGCAGCCGTGGCCGAACACGCCCGGCAGATCCTTGTCGCACGCTTGAATGACCAACTTTGCCGTCGTCTTGTACTTCATATGCTCCACGTCTCCCCGCTAAAGTGTTTGCTGGGCAAACGCAAAGCCTGCGTCAAGCCCTCGTGTGCTCTTCTTAAATCATGCATTGTAGCAGTCAAAGTGCGTTAAGATACTTCCCCAGTATTGGGCGCCCAAGGTTGGGCTGGGTCCTACGAGGCCTGCAGCCGACCGGTCGCATGGAAAAAGGAGAAACATGGCTACGTTCTTTCCCGGTGAGTCCCACACGTTTTCGGAGTATCTGCTGGTCCCTGGTTACTCGTCCTCGCAGTGCATCCCCAACAATGTCTCTCTTAAGACGCCGCTAACCCGCTTTAAGCGCGGTGAGAAGCCGGCAATCACCCTGAACATCCCCATGGTTTCCGCCATCATGCAGTCCGTCTCGGGCGTCGACATGGGTGTCGCGCTCGCTACCGAGGGCGGCCTGTCCTTCATCTACGGTTCCCAGAGCGCCGAGTCCGAGGCCGCCATGGTCAAAGCCGTCAAGGATCACAAGGCTGGTTTCGTTCAGTCCGATTCCACACTGACCCCTGACATGACCATGGAGCAGGTCATCGAGCTCAAGGAGAAGACCGGTCACTCCACCATGCCGGTCACCGACGACGGCACTCCCAAGGGTAAGCTCCTGGGCATCGTCACCAGCCGTGACTATCGCCCCAGCCGCGATGACCACCAGACGAAGGTCTCCGAGTTCATGACCCCGCGTGAGCAGCTCATCGTGGGCGACAAGAACATCAGCCTCAAGGTTGCTAACGACGTCATCTGGGACAATAAGCTCAACGCCCTGCCCATCGTCGACGACTACGATCACCTCATGGGCATCGTCTTCCGCAAGGACTACGACAGCCACAAGACCAACCCCAACGAGCTGCTCGATAACGACAAGCGCTACATGGTTGGTGCCGGTATCAACACCCGCGACTATGCCGAGCGCGTGCCGCTGCTCATCGAGGCCGGTGCCGATGTCCTGTGCATCGACTCTTCCGAGGGCTTCAGCGAGTGGCAGAAGCGCACCATCGAGTGGATCCGCGCCAACTACGGCGAGGACGTCAAGGTCGGTGCCGGCAACGTCGTCGACGCCGAGGGCTTCCGCTTCCTGGCCGATTGCGGTGCCGACTTCATCAAGGTCGGTATCGGCGGCGGCTCCATCTGCATCACCCGTGAGACCAAGGGCATCGGCCGTGGCCAGGCCACCGCGCTGATCGACGTCTGCCGCGCTCGCGACGAGTACTACGAGGAGACCGGCGTCTACGTGCCCGTGTGCTCCGATGGCGGCATCGTCTACGATTACCACATGACGCTCGCCCTTGCCATGGGTGCCGACTTTATGATGCTGGGCCGCTATTTCGCCCGCTTTGACGAGAGCCCGACCGAGCGCGTCAACGTGAACGGTCAGTACATGAAGGAGTACTGGGGCGAGGGTTCTGCGCGTGCCCGTAACTGGCAGCGCTACGACCTGGGCGGCGCCGCGAAGCTCAGCTTCGTCGAGGGCGTCGACTCCTACGTTCCCTACGCCGGTTCCCTCAAGGACGGCGTGGGCGGCACGCTCTACAAGGTCAAGTCCACGATGTGCAACTGCGGTGCCCTCTCGATCCCCGAGCTCCAGGAAAAGGCACGCCTAACGCTGGTCAGCTCCACCTCCATCGTCGAAGGCGGCGCCCACGACGTAGTCGTGAAAGACTCCCAGCAGAGCGTCAGCTACCGCTAAACGGCTTTCCCAAGCACCGCACCTTGCCGTCCAAACCGTCGCTCTCGTACCAAAGTACGCGGCGCTCCTCTTTCACGGCAATCTGCGTCACTTGGAAAACCCGACCATGCTTGGGCTGGTAACAATTAGCGGTTGATTCACAACCACGTTATTTAGATAAAGCGAGATGCCCGCAAGTCGCAGGCATCTCGCTTGTCGTATTTGCTATCATCATGCGAGTTAACGATGTGGCGGGGCGTTCTTACCTTTGCTCGCTGCAAGTTCCGCACGCAAAGAAGAGCACTAAATGTGCTCTTCGTCTTGCGCAGGACTGTCCGCAGCAGCGAGTAAAGGTAAGAACGCCCCGCCCCAACCGAGATAACAAAGGAGCTGATATGTGCGATTGCACAGATCATAAGGACGAGATTCCTGCCTACGACGCGCAGGCCATTGAGTCCAAGTGGATGAAGGCCTGGGAGGACTCCAACCTCTTTGCCGTCGACACCGACGACAGCAAGCCCAAAAAGTATGTGCTCGAGATGTTCCCGTATCCGTCGGGCGACCTGCACATGGGCCACGCGCGCAACTATACCATCGGCGATGCCATGGCCCGTCAGGCCCGCATGCGCGGCTACGACGTACTGCACCCCATCGGCTTTGACGCCTTTGGCCTGCCTGCCGAGAACGCCGCCATCAAGCACAACACGCAGGCTGCCGCCTGGACGTATAAGAACATGGACCAGGCGCTTGCCACGATGAAGCGCATGGGCTTCTCCTACGATCTGGATCGCATGGTCAAGACCTGCAGCCCCGACTACTACCGTTGGGGTCAGTGGATCTTTGAGAAGATGTGGGAAAAGGGCCTGGTCTATCGCAAGAAGAACCCGGTCAACTGGTGCCCCAACTGCAAGACCGTTCTGGCTAACGAGCAGGTTACCGAGGGCAAGTGCTGGCGCTGCGGCACCGAGCCCGAGAAGCGCGACCTTGAGCAGTGGTACTACAAGATTACCGAGTACTCTCAGGAGCTGCTCGACGACTTGGAGAAGCTCCCCGGCTGGCCCGAGCGCGTCAAGCAGATGCAGGCCAACTGGATCGGTCGCTCCGAGGGCGCCGAGGTCGACTTTACCCTGTGCGACCAGGATGGCGAGCCCATCGAGGGCGACGAGGGCAAGATTACCGTCTTCACCACGCGTGCCGATACCCTTTTTGGCGTCTCCTTCTTTGTCCTGGCTCCCGAGTACGCCGGCCTGCACGAGCTCGTCGAGGGCACGGAGTACGAGGAGGCCGTCACCAAGATCGTCGAGGACTCCAAGCATATCTCTGCCGTCGAGCGTGCCCAGGGCACCCTCGAGAAGCACGGTGCCTTCACGGGCCGCTATGTGGTAAACCCCGTCAACGGCGAGAAGGTCCCCGTGTGGGTTGCCGATTATGTCGTTGCCGACTACGGTACCGGTGCCGTCATGGCCGTTCCCTGTGGCGACCAGCGCGACTTTGAGTTTGCCCGTAAGTACGACTTGCCGATCGTGCCGATCATCCTAGACGATGACGATCGCGCTGCCGTCGAGGCCAGCGGCGAGACCATCGATACCTTCCATGCCGAGACCGTCGACTGGGATTGCGCCCACGCTGCCGAGGGCACGCTCGTCCAGTCCGGCAAGTACACCGGCATGCGCGGCGGCAAGCACTCCGAGGGCGAGGCTGCGATCGTGGCCGACCTCGAGGCCATGGGCTGTGGTCGTCGCAAGGTCGAGTTCCGTCTGCGCGACTGGCTCATTTCCCGTCAGCGCTATTGGGGCAACCCCATCCCGGCCATTCACTGCGAGCACTGCGGTATCGTGCCCGTGCCCGAGGATCAGCTGCCGGTGACGCTGCCCGAGAACCTGGACTTGGGCGCCGGCGAGACCCTCGCCGAGTGTAAGGAGTTCTACGAGACCACCTGCCCGGTCTGCGGTCGCCCGGCCAAGCGCGAGACCGATACCATGGACACCTTCACCTGCTCCAGCTGGTATTACCTGCGCTATACCGATCCGCACAACACCGAGCTGCCCTTCTCCCGCGAGACCGCCGACCGTTGGATGCCCGTCGATAACTACATCGGCGGCATCGAGCACGCCATTCTGCACCTGCTCTACAGCCGCTTCTTTACCAAGGCACTGCGCGACCTGGGCCTGCTGAGCGTGGACGAGCCCTTCACCAACCTGCTGTGCCAGGGCATGGTCAAGGACGAGAACGGCGACACCATGTCCAAGTCCAAGGGCAATGTCGTGCCCCCGAGCTCGGTCATCGAACCTTACGGCGCCGACACCATGCGTTTGGCGATCCTGTTTATCGCCCCGCCCGAGAAGGACTTCGATTGGGATCCCAAGGCCGTTGAGGGCGCCAACCGCTTCATCAAGCGCGCCTGGCGTATCGTTTGGCAGCTCGTCCAGTCCGGCGACGCCAACGTGGCCTTCGACAAGTCCGCGCTCGACGAGGTTGCGATGAAGCTCTATCGCGAGCGTCACCGCACCATCGCCAAGTGCACCGAGGACTTCGATCGCGGCCAGTTCAACACCGCGATCTCGGCTGTTATGGAGCTCGTCAACGCGGCGAGCGCTTACCTCAATGCCACTGAGGGCGCTTCCCGTGACAAGGCGCTGTGCTATGGCGTGGCTAAGGACATCGTGAGCGTCCTTGCTCCCATCTGCCCGTTCTGGGCCGACGAACTGTGGCACGAGGCGCTCGGCTGCGAGGGCAACGCCTACACCGCCGCCTGGCCCGAGTTCGACCTGGCCGAGTCCGTTGAGGACACGGTGCAGATCGTCGTCCAGGTGCTCGGTAAGGTCCGCGGTCGTGTCGACGTTGCTCGCGATGCCTCTAATGAGGATATGCAGGCTGCCGCCGAGGCCGCCGTCGCCAAGTGGCTCGAGGGCAAGACGGTCGTCAAGGCCATCTGCGTGCCCGGCAAGCTGGTCAACCTGGTGGTCAAGTAAGCACTGCTCGCTTAACTGACGCATAAAAGACGAGGGGCGATCCGGTTGGGTCGTCCCTCGTTTTTCGTTGTGTGCCCTGCTTAGCCAGTGCGTCGCACCGTCTTCTATGGGATGTGTACCAGGTCCCTAAAGTAAACGTTGCCCGTTGCCTCTTCGAACATCCAAATGTTGAGGTAGATGTCGTTGAAGTCGTTGTTCACATCAAAGTCCGGATCGTCGAAGCTGCCCACAAAGGTGAGCATGGCGCGCGTCTCTTCTCCAGCGGCGACCGGTTGGCGCATGCGTACGTCGCGGACCTTACCGTTGACGTAGGCATAGGAGTCCACATCGCCAAACATCATGTCGACACCGGTGTTGTTGGACACCGTAAAGACGAGCGCGGCGTCGCCGTAGCCGTCGGTGTCCTTACCAACGCAGGTGACGTGGACGTTTTCGTCCGCCTCTAGGTCGATGGGGAACTGTTCTTGGGGGTCGGGGCCCAAACCCTGGGGATCGATTTCGTCTTCGTCTATTTTGTCGAAGCTCTCCGATGGCGTCGTTTTCTCGATGGCTTTTGTGCTGCCAGGGTTCGGTTCGCATGTTTCGGTTTTGCCATTCGCGTTGCCGCAGCCCAAGAGGGCCAACGAGCACGTTGCGATGGCGAGTGCAGTCATGCAGGGGGTGCCTAGACGTTTCATGGGTGCCTCCTTGCCGTAGAGGATTTGGAAAGGTTCGTCGTTGCGCGACTTGCTGGCTGGCTTGTTGCAGAATGTCCCTTAGCGTAAGTCTGATCGATAGGGACTCGGGGAGGAATGCCCTTGGGGTCCGAACGGGCCTGTGGATTGGGACGCATGGCCCGTTCTTGGGCCATCGGGCGCTTGCCTCATGGAGTCTTTAGTCCAATTGTCCTATTCTTGTGGAGAAGCTGTGCGCACGCTGACCTGCAGATTCGTACTGTGCTTGCACGTTTCCGCAGCTATTGGTATAGTTTGCTTGCAAATGAAGTTGTAATTGAAAGAAGTGGGGTTTCGGCCCCGCTTCTTTTTTGTATGGATGGAGGTGCCGCAATGGTCAAGACCAAGACCGAGCAGGCGATCATCGACGCGCTCGAGGCTGTCGCTCCCCAGCACGATATCGACATCGTCGACGTCGAGCTCGTGGGTGCCACCAAGGCCCCCTGCGTGCGCGTGCGTATCGAGGGTGCCGAGGGTCAGAGCCTGTCGCTCAACGACGTCACGGCCAACACCAAGTGGGTCGGCGATGTGATTGAGGAGCTCGACCCCATCTCTTCGAGCTATACGCTCGAAGTGTCGAGCCCGGGTATGGCGCGCCCGCTGCGCCGCCCGTGCGACTTTGCCCGCTTTGTGGGCGAGAACTGTGAGCTCACCTCCACCGCCACCGAGGGCCGTCGCAAGTACGCCGGCAAGATTGCCGCCGCCACCGAGACGAACGTGACCCTCGAGCTCGAGGACGTCGAGTCCGTTACCCTCGATTTCTCTGATGTTAAAAAGTGCAAGTTGAAGCCCACCTACGACTTCAAGCCCGCGAAGGAAGGAAAGTAAGATGGCAGCATCCGACATGATGTCCGCCCTGATGGAGCTTTGCCAGGAGAAGCACATCGACCAGCTCTACCTGATCGACCGCCTGGAGCAGTCGCTCGCCAAGAGCTATGCCGAGATCCTGCATCTTGAGTGGGGCGCCAAGGTGACCATCGACCGCACCACCGGCAAGATCTACGTCTACCGCCTGGAGCCGATCGACGATTCCATGGACGAGGAGGGCAACTTCACCGAGTTCGAGGAGATCGACGTCACCCCCAAGAACACGAGCCGCATCGCTGCCCAGCACGCCAAGGCCGAGATCAACGCCATCGTGCGTAACTCCGCCCGCGAGCAGATCTACGAGGAGTTCTCCGGCCGCATCGGTGACCTCATCAGCGGTACCGTGCTGCAGTCCACGCCCGACTTCACGATCGTCAAGATCCGCGAGGGCGTCGAGGCCGAGCTGCCGCACTTCGATCAGCGTCGTTACGAGAACGAGCGCAACGAGCGTCCGATGGGCGAGCGCTACCTGCACAACCAGCACATCAAGGCCGTGATCATCGACGTTCGCGACCCCAACTCCAACCTGCAGCCGGTTCGTGGCGAGCACAGCCGTCCGCCGATTGTCATCTCCCGTACCCACCCCGAGCTCATGCGTCGTCTGTTTGAGCAGGAGGTGCCCGAGATCTATGAGGGCACCGTCCAGATCAAGTCGATCGCCCGCGAGCCCGGCCAGCGCTCCAAGGTTGCCGTCCACTCGCTCGACGACCGTCTGGATCCCGTGGGCGCCTGCGTCGGCCCCAAGGGCAGCCGTGTTCGCGCTGTCGTGGGCGAGCTCCGTGGCGAGCGTGTCGACGTCATCCTGTGGGATGCCGATCCTGCCGTCTACGTCGCCAACGCCCTGTCGCCTGCTAAGGTCACCCGCGTCCTCATCGACGAGGAGAAGGCCTACGCCGGCGTCATCGTGCCCGACGACCAACTGTCCCTCGCCATCGGCAAGGAGGGCCAGAACGCCCGCCTCGCCGCGCGCCTGACCGGCTGGCACATCGACATCAAGTCCGAGACGCTTGCCGCCGACATCCTCAAGAACGTTCCCGTTCACGAGGAGCCCGCCGCCGACTTGATCGGTGACGAGGAGGACGAGGACGTCCGCCGCTGCGAGTACGTGTCCGAGGACGGCATCCAGTGCCGCAACCAGGCTCGTCCCGGCTCCCGTTTCTGCGGTGTCCATGACACCGACGCCTTCGATGATGCGGAGGACCTGATCTAGCGCGCGGTCGCGCCGGGCGGGTCCCGGCGCGTCTCCCACGCTCGTTCAGTCTCTAGGCACCCAAGGTGCCAGAAAGGGTAGGTGAAGTCATATGGCAAAAGTCCGTGTGTCCACCCTGGCCAAAGAGTTCGGCATGACCTCCAAGGAACTGATGGGTCATCTCGCCGATATGAAGATTCCCGCTAAGTCCGCTTCCTCCACCTTGGAGGACGCCTATGTCGCCATGGTCCGCAAGCAGCTCGCCTCGGTGATCGAGGCCCGCGCCCAGGAAGTCGAGGCCGCCAAGCAGGCCGAGGAGCAGGCAGCTGCCGCCGAGGAGGCCGCACGCGCTGCCGAGGCCGAGCGCGAGCGCATCGCCGCCGAGAAGGCCCGCGAGGAGGAGCGTCGCCAGTTTGCCGCAGCCCAGGCTGCCGAGGAGGCTGCCCGCGCCGAGGCCGAGGCCAAGAAGAAGGCCGAGCAGGAGCGCCTTGCCCGCGAGAAGGAGGAGGCTGCCCGCGAGGCCCAGCGCCGCGCCGTTCCCGCTTCCGACTCCGGTTCGCGCTTCCGTTCGCTGCTCGACCAGATCGCCGCACAGGAGACCGTGCTCAAGGAGAAGAAGGACGCCGAGGACAAGGCCAAGGCCGAGCGCGCCGCCGAGCGCGGTAACCGTCGTGGCGGCAACAACGACCGCCGCGGTGGCCGTCGAAACGATCGCAACGCCTCAGACAACAACTCCGAGCGCAACGCCTCCGAGAGCCGTCCGCACAGCCATCGCACCAACGCCAGCAACAACGTCGCTGCCGGCATGGACTTCCCCAACCCCGATAAGCAGGGCAAGGGCAAGAAGCGCAAGGGCGGTCACAACAACGAAGAGGACCACTACAGCCGCATGGCTCGCGAGGCCGAGGAGTACAGCCGCGAGAAGGTGCTCGAGGAGGCTCGTGCTGCCGTCGAGGAGGCCTCTCGCGAGTCCACCGGTCGCCGCAAGAAGCGCAAGGAGAAGCGCGAGCGCGAGGCTGCCAAGGCTCAGGAGGAGCGCAAGATAGAGGAGGCGCTGGCCCAGGGCGTGAACCCCGAGGACCTCGACGCCATCAAGGTCTCCCAGGGCGTTACCGTCCAGGAGCTTGCCGAGGCGCTCGACGTTCCGGCCAACGACATCATCAAGCGCCTGTTCCTGCTTGGTACGCCGCTCACCATGACGCAGTCCATGTCCGACGACCTCGTCGAGCTCGTCGCCGATGACCTGGGCCGTCAGATCAAGATCATCACCCCCGAGGAGGAGAACACCTTCTCGTTTTACGACGATCCCGCCGACCTTAAGCCGCGCGCCCCGGTCGTCACCGTCATGGGTCACGTCGACCACGGCAAGACGTCGCTGCTCGACGCCATCCGTCACACCGGCGTTGCTGCCGGCGAGGCGGGCGGCATTACGCAGGCCATCGGCGCTTCGCAGGTCATGATCAACGACCGCAAGATCACCTTCATCGATACCCCGGGTCACGCCACCTTTACGGCTATGCGTGCCCGTGGTGCCAAGGTGACCGACATCGTCATTCTGATCGTGGCTGCCGACGACGGCGTTATGCCCCAGACCGTCGAGTCGATCAACCACGCCAAGGCCGCCGGCGTACCCATCGTCGTTGCCGTCAACAAGATCGATAAGCCGGGCGCCAACCCCGACCGTGTGCGTCAGGAGCTCACCGAGTACGGCGTCATCCCCGAGGAGTGGGGCGGACAGAACATGTTCGTTAACATCTCGGCTAAGCAGAAGATCGGTATCGACGACCTTCTGGAGACCGTGCTGCTCCAGGCAGACGTGCTCGAGCTCAAGGCCAACCCGGACACCTTTGCCTCCGGCAACGTCCTCGAGGCCAAGCTCGACAAGGGCCGTGGCTCGGTTGCTACCGTGCTCGTGACCCGCGGTACCTTGCACGTGGGCGATACGCTGGTCGCCGGCCTTACCTATGGCCGCGTTCGTGCCATGCTCGACCCCAAGGGTCGTGCCGTCACCGAGGCCGGTCCCTCCGACGCCGTCGAGATTTTGGGCCTGCAGTCCGTGCCCAACGCCGGTGATGAGTTCCGCGTGTTCGAGGACGAGCGCGAGGCACGCGCCCTGGCCGATGAGCGCTCGCTCAAGGCCCGTATCGAGGAGCAGAGCCGCGTCAAGCACGTCACGCTCGAGAACCTCTTCGAGACTATTGCCGACGCCGAGGTCAAGGAGCTCAACCTGATCATCAAGGCCGACGTCCAGGGTTCCATCGAGGCTCTTCAGGACTCGCTCGACAAGATGGATCAGTCCGAGGTCCGCATCAACACGATCCACTCCGCTGTCGGTGCCATCAACGAGACCGACGTCGTCCTGGCCGACGCCTCCAACGCCATCATCATCGGCTTTGGCGTCCGTCCCGACGGTAAGGCCCGCTCCGCTGCCGAGCGCGAGGGCGTCGAGATCCGTTGCTACGACGTTATCTACAAGTGCCTCGAGGAGCTCGACGCCGCCCGTATCGGCATGCTCAAGCCCACCGAGGTCGAGGTCGCCACGGGTACCGCGACCGTCCTGGACACCTTCAAGGTGCCCAAAGTCGGTATCGCCGCCGGTGTCCGCGTCGAGGAGGGCGAGATCGCCGCGACCGATTCCGTGCGTCTGGTGCGCGACGGTATCGTGGTCTTCAACGGCAAGATCGCCTCGATGCGCCACTACAAGGACGAGGCCAAGAGCCTCAAGAGCGGTTCCGAGGGCGGCATTGGCCTGGAGAACTTCCAGGACATCAAGCCCGGCGACCAGATCGAGGGTTACCGCATCGACCAGGTTGCCCGTACCGAGTAGGGGGTAGCGCTATGAAGCAAACGCAGGCAACCCGCCGTCTGGGCGAGCAGCTTCGCGAGAAGCTCGGTTATATCCTGCTCTTTGAGGTTTCCGATCCGCGTCTCGACCTGGTTACTTTGACCGCGGTCGAGGTCGCGGTGGACCGTTCGTTCGCGCGTGTGTACGTGTCGTGCGATGCGAGCCGCTACGACGAGGTCATGGAGGCGCTCGCAAGCGCCAAGGGCCGTATTCGCAGCCTGTTGGCTCGCTCGCTCGATTGGCGTGTCACGCCCGAGCTCGATTTTCGCATCGATCGCTCGACCGATGAGGCCGAGCGCATCACGCGTGCGCTGGAAAACGTTCCCGCCACGCTTGCGATCGAAAAGGACGAGGACGGCTATCCGATAGCGGATGCCGCCCAGGAGGCAGCTTTAGATGACTAATTCCGCCGACCTCGCCTCGTGCGAGTCTGCAGATATTCAGCGACGCATCCTCGAGCTCATCGAGGGTGCGTCCTCCATTGCGATTTCGGGACATACTTCTCCCGATGGCGATGCCTTGGGCTCCGTATTGGGTCTGGGCCTTTCGCTCATGAAGTTTTTCCCCAACAAGGACATTGCCCTGCTGCTGGCAGACGATGACCCGGTTCCGCGCATCTACCGCTTTATGGAGGGTGCCGATCGTCTGGTGCCGGCATCTACGTACACCGGCAATCCGGACCTGTTCATCTCGGTGGACGTGCCGGTTGTCGAGCGCCTCAATAATTCCGCCGAGGTGCTCCGTCGCTCCAAGCATGTGGTGTGCTTCGATCACCATCCGGCGCGCGAGGAGTTTGCCGAGCTCAGCCTGAGGCGCGTTGAAGCTGCAGCCTGCGCCATGATCATCGACCGCTTCTTGGACAATTGTGGCATTGTTGCACGTGATGGCGTTGCGACCTGCCTGCTGTGTGGCTTGGTTACCGATACCGGCCGTTTTCAGTACCAAAACGCCGATGCCGCCGCGTTCCATGCGGCATCGCGTCTGGTTGCCCACGGTGCCGATCCGGCGCGTGTGGCACTCGAGGTATACCAGAGCATGCGCGTTGAGTTTTTGCACCTCAAGTCCATCGTTATGGGCCGCATCAAGACGGTGGCCCACGGACGCGTTGCGTATAGCTATGCGTACCAGAGTGACCTTGAGGCTTGCGGTGTCACCTCGGATGAGTGCGACGGCCTGGTCGATGTGGTGCGTTCGGTGATGGGCGTCGAGGTTTGCATGTTCTTAAAGGGCATTGAGGGCGATACCAAGGTGCGCGGCAACCTGCGCTCCAAGGGCGACCTCGATGTGTCCGAGATTGCTGCCAACTTTGGCGGTGGCGGGCATCATGCCGCCGCCGGCTTTTCCAACAACGGAACAATTCGCGAGACGCTCGCCGTGGCACTTCCCATGCTGGCCGAGCTGGTAGGGGAGGATCCCGCTTCGGTGACCGTCGAGCTTTAACTTTTTGGATGGTACATGGCTCGTCGTACGCCTTCTCAACTGAATATGCTGCTCGCCGTCGATAAGCCGGTGGGCTGCACGTCCCATGACGTGGTCTCGCAATGCCGACGCGCTCTCCATGAGCGGCGCGTCGGCCATGCCGGCACGCTCGACCCCATGGCATCCGGCGTCATGGTGGTGGGCGTGGGCCAGGCTACTCGTCTGCTGGGCATGCTAACCCTCGATACCAAAAGCTATGTCGCCGACATCTCGTTTGGTGCCGAGACCAATACCGATGATGCGGAGGGCGAGGCGGTCCGCACAGTGGCTGTTGCCAACGAGCTCCGCGATCCTGCCTATGCCCGTGAGCACTTGGCCGCTATGCTGGGCCCGCAGATGCAGGTGCCGCCGGCGTTTTCGGCTATCTCGGTCAATGGCGTTCGCGCCTACAAGTCTGCTCGCGAGGGCAATTCGGTGGACCTACCTCCGCGTCCCGTCGAGGTCTATGCCGCCGACCTGATTGCCGTGGGCGGCGAGGGTGATACATGCGTGTGGACCGTGGCGTTCTCGGTGAGCAAGGGCACCTATATCCGTGCGCTCGCCCGCGACCTGGGCCGTGCTTGTGATAGCGCCGCGCATATTTCCGCGCTTCGTCGCACCGCATCCGGTGTTGTTTCCATTGGCGCTTGTCATGCGGTCGAGGAGCTTTCTCCCGAGTCCGCCGCTGGCTTTGCCCTGGATCCCATTGCAGCCCTGGGCGCCACGCGTGTTGACTTGCCGGGTAATCTTGCCGACGACCTGCTCTGCGGCCGTCGCATTCTCGTTGAGCGTGCGCTTGCCGATTTCGATGCCTCGAAGGCACCGTTTGCGTTGGTGCTCGATGGGGGACTCAAGGCGCTCGCCCGCATTGAGAGTGGCCGGTTTGTTATGGAGCATGTCTTTCCGCAGGCCATCGGCGGTGTTCGATGATGCTAGCCGCTCGCGAGCTCGCGCGTATCTTTTTCGCGGGCGAGTCGGACGAGGCTCGCATCGTTACTGCCGATACGTTTGATGAGTGTGAGCACTTTGGTGCCGCATCGATTGCCATCGGCGTGTTCGACGGCGTTCACCGTGGACACCAGGAACTCATCGAAGCGCTTGTCCGTGATGCCCGTGCCCATGGCTGTAAGGCGGTCGTGGTTACCTTCGATCCCGACCCGGACGTTGTGGTGAGCCCTTCGCCCGCTCAAAAATTGATGACGACGGTCGACCGTCTGCATGCCTTGGCTCAGACCGGGGTCGATGCGGTGGTGGCCGTTCCCTTTACGCCCGAGGTTGCGGCACTTGACCATGTTGGTTTTCTCTCGCTGGTGTCGCGCGTGGTTGACATTCGATCGATTCGCGTTGGCAGTGACTTTAGGCTGGGTCGTGGCGGTGCTTCTGGTGTTGCCGAGATGCGCGCCTGGGGTTCCGAGCACGGCGTTGACGTGTGTGGTCACGACCTGCTTTGCGAGGGCGGTGAGGCCATTTGCGCCACCCGCATTCGTCATGAGCTGGGACAGGGCCATGTGGAGCTTGCTGCTGAGTTACTCGGCCGCCCGTATATGGTGCGCGGCGGTGTTATTCGCGGCCGTCACGAGGGTTCTGGCATGGGCTTTCCCACGGCAAACCTGCAGGTTCCCGATGGCATTCAGGTGCCTGCCGATGGCGTGTATGAGGGTCTGGTGCTGGTCGATGAGACCGTGTGGCCCGCTGCCGTGAACGTCGGCCTGCCGCCAACGTATGCCGACGATGCCGCTTCGGCGCATCTCGAGGCTAACTTAATTGGTTATACGGGCGACCTGTACGGCGCTTCCGTTTCGCTGGCGTTTACGCGCTGGCTGCGTCCGTCGCGCGTGTTCGATTCGCTGGATGAGTTGATCGCGACCGTCGAGGGTAATATCGAGGACATTCGTCACAACATGGGCGATCAGGGGGTGAGCATTCGTGATTAGCGATGAGGAGAAAGACCAGGTACGCGCTGCGTCTGACTTGGTTGCCATCGTGCAGGAAACGGTTGAGCTCAAGCCCCGCGGCCATGAGTTTTGGGGTTGCTGCCCCTTCCATGGCGAAAAGACGCCGTCATTCCATATTATCCCAGCCACGCAGGTGTGGCACTGCTTTGGCTGCGGCGAGGGTGGCGACGTCTTCACCTATATCATGAAGCGCGAGAACTTGAGCTTTCCCGAGTCAATCCGTTACTTGGCCGATCGCGCGGGTATTGAGCTGCATGACACCGGAGATCGCCGCGAGCGCGGCACCAAGCGTGCCCGCATCTACGATCTGTGCGCCGAGACGGCCCAGTTCTACCACACCATGCTTATGCGCGGTAAGGACGGCCGTCCACGCGAGTATTTTGCCAGCCGCGGCATGGGCGGCGACGTCTGCCGCCGCTACTGCCTGGGCTTTGCACCGGGTCGCAACGCGCTGGTGTCGCACCTGTCCCAGGCGGGTTTTACCCCGCAGGAGATGATCGACGCCAACGTTGCCGTGAGCCGCGGACGCGGGCAACTAGCCGACCGCTTTTACGACCGCGTGATGTTTCCCATCTTTGACGAGCAGGGTCACAATATCGCCTTTGGCGGTCGCATCATGGGTGACGGCCAGCCTAAGTATCTCAACACCGCTGAGACGAGCGTGTTCCATAAAAAGCGAAACCTCTACGGCTTTAATTGGGCCAAGGAGTTTATCGTCGCGCAGGATACCGCTATTGTGGTGGAGGGCTATACCGACTGCATCGCCTGCTGGGAGGCGGGGATTAAAAACGTTGTCGCCACGCTGGGCACCGCGCTCACGGAGCATCACGTTAAGACGCTCACTCGCTTTGCCAAGCGCATCGTGTATATGTTTGACGGCGATGCCGCCGGTCAAAAGGCCGCCCGTCGCGCGATTCAGTTTATCGAGCAGGATTCGATGGATCTGCGTTGCGTGGTGCTGCCCGACGGTAACGATCCCATGGAGTTCATCACGGCGCATGGTGGCGAGGCACTGCAGACGCGCATCGACGCTGCCGAGCCGCTTATGGACTTTGTCTACCGTTCGCTGCAGGAGTCGAGCGACATCACCACGCCGGGCGGTCGCGCCAAGGCGCTGGAGGATGCGCTGACGCTTATCTATCCGTTGCGCAACAGCTATATGATCGACACGTACTTTATCCAGATTGCCGACCTGTTGGGTTTGGATCTGGAGACCGTGCGTGCGAGCTCGGGCCGTGTGTTTCGCGATGTCGCCAAGCGCGAGGATGCGGAACGACGTCGTGAGCAGAACTATGAGCGCCAGCGGGCACAGGCTGAGCGGTCCGGTAGCGCGGGCGGTCGGGCGTCGGGTTCTCGCGATGCCGGTCGCGGTGCTTGGGCATCGGGCACGACGCCGCCGGTGTCCGCGCCGGTCGAAGAAGAGCCGTACGACTACGTCCCGCTCGATGCCTACGGTGCCGCGCCCGTGGAGGTCGTCGACGACCTGCCGCCGATCGATGTGCCTGATGGTATGGGCGCTGTGCCTGCGGCTGACGGTTCGGGCGCACCGGCTGCGGCGGCGCCGATGGTTCTTACCGATCTAGAGCGCAAGTCCTTGGCAGGGGAGCGCGAGCTGCTGACCATGCTCACGAGCTACCCCGATCTGTTCCGCACGTATGCCGACCGCATCTGCTCCATCGAGTGGGTTGACCCACGTCACGAGTCCATCGCGTGGGCCGTTCTGGCAACGCCGCCGGGAACCGATCCTGCAGCCTGCATGGATGCGGCGCGCTCGGTGTGTCCCGAGGCGGCAACGCTTGTGAGTGCCGGGCGCATCTCGGCGACGAGCAAGCACCCCACCGAGACGAACATCGTGTTTATGCTCGATACGCTCGAGCTCTACACCATCAAGCGCCGCATGCGTGCCGCACAGGCCAAGCTGCGCCAGGACCGTTCGCTCGATGATGAGGCCCGTCGTGCGCTGACCGTGCAGGCCGCGCAGGACTCGCAGCGTCAGCGCGAACTGCAAAAGTCGATCGGCGGCGTGGCGGACCCGTTCCGTTTGATCGGCCTGGAGGCCGCAGGCACCGATCAAGCCTAGATGTTGTGGTCAACCAGCGTATTCTCGCCTATATCCAGCCCTCTTTTTGGGTATAGA
>JAXKFZ010000249.1:0-2344 GCA_036550635.1 Collinsella sp.
CCTTGATCGGGCGTTTAGCTCAGGGGGAGAGCGCTTCCCTGACACGGAAGAGGTCAGAAGTTCAAATCTTCTAACGCCCACCAAATGTTCGCAGCTCAGAGGCTATGTCCTCTGGGCTGTTTTGTTTTATGTCGCCAAATCCGCCGGCAGTTCCAACCGCCCAACTAGCCAAAAGCCGACCATCTACTAGCCGATATATCCATCGGCATAACCAATCAGTCCGCACCGCAACTTCTCAGCAAAACGCCGCGATGTCTGCGCCCTGCGGTATCCTTGGGCCACTTGCACCTGCAGCACCAAGGAGCCGCCATGCGCACCGAGCTCGATGTCCCCTTTTCGCACAAAGAAGAAGCCAAGGCGCTGGGCGCCAAATGGGACCGGACCAAGAAGGTCTGGTATGTACCCAGCGGCGTCAACCCCGAGCCCTTTGCCGAGTGGCTGCCCGGTGTTGACCGATCCGACCCCTCAGCGCCGTATATATATCTAGTACTGAGCAAGCGCGAGTGCTGGAAGTGTCACAAAGAGACCTCGGTCGCGGCCTTCGGCATTCCCTATCGAACCGATAACGACGAGAGCATCGCCATCGCGCACGCGCCCAACGAAGCCAGGTACATTGCCATCGACACGGCCAACGCCAACGCACTCGCCATCGTGCCCGCTCTTGGCTGCGTGCCGGGCGAGATCCGCGACTACCTTCATAAGCGCTGCGGCTACAAGCCCGTAGGCGCGCGAGCCTCCAAAGCCCCGTCGCTCGGCAACACGTGCACCAGTTGCGACGCGCTGCAAGGCAGCCGCTATCTGTTCGAGGAGCCCTCGTCCCCGCTTGCCCTCACTGCCATCAACAAGCTACCGGCACTGGAGTTTGTACGCGTCGAAGTTGCCGGCGTCTTTGGCGTCCCGGCCACGCGCACCGACTTTGACCAGGCGCTCTTTACCTGGGCACGCGACCATCACGCCGAGTTCCACAAGCAGCTCGGTGAGGGGATTTATTTGTAGAGACGGAGAAGCCTTCACAGCCAGCTCCTCCGCATCACCTATCCCTCGTCGCCGGCGTCGTACACGATATCGAGGCCACAAACAGGGCATTTCTCCGGATACACCGGCATATGAACGCCTGTCCGTTTTCTCACTTCGTCGCTGAGTCTGTCGCGCGCATCGATAAACCGAATGTCGAGACACGGTATTTGCGAGCCGCAGCAAGGGCAGGTGACGACAAACGACCCACAATCAACCTCTACGCTCGGAAACATATTGTTGTCTATAAGGGCACACGGCAGTTTTCCGTACTTCCCCATCGCAATATCGCCTCGCCAGCTCATACACGCTCCCCTCTCGCTATACAAAACAGGAAGAGCATGCACCGGCGGGCGTGCGCGAGATTGCATCGCCACGCGATCCGATCAAACAACACGATCGTCAAAGAATGCCAAAGCCAAATACGCTAATACGGCAGAAGCCCCGCCTTTTCACGCTTCTTTTCCGAGCGATCGAACTCAATGCGATGGGCCTCAAGAAACACCGTATTGGGTCGCCACTGACGCTCATTCGGCTGCCTTAGCGTCGTACCCGCAAAGGAAGCGTAGCCGGTCTTATCCAGCAGGTACGATCCGCACAGCCGATATTCGCCGCAAACAGGCTCAAACGAAATCAGGTGAGCATCGAATAAAGCATGTAAGTCGCGCCGAAGCAGAATACCGTTGCTGGCAACCTGCGATTTGGGTCCCGAGTAATTCTCGATATGTGCAGCCTCCAGAGCTTCGCTGACGCCGCAGTCCGACACCGCGCAACGGCCGTCATAGGCGGCAACGAGCTGCTTGCGGAACCATTGCTGCCCCAATCGCTCGCGCCTTAACGCATAGCGGACCTTTTCGTCGTCGGTCGCACCCTGTCCGGCAAACTCAATATCGACGGGCATGTGCTTCAGATAACTCATGTCGGGTGCAAAACGAGGGTCCGGTCCGCCTTTATGAACAGGACCGTGCAGAACAAACCATCCGTTTTCGGGCTCGAACCGCTCAACAAACGCAAGGCCGAGCACCTTATAGCCCACCTCGGTTGCAAATATGACTCCGACCGGAACGCCACATTCCATGCAGTTGAGCATTTTACGGTTATAGTCTTGGTCTCGAGAACCAACGGCGCCTGGCGCTTGAACCGAATACTTAATGACCCACGTGCCATCGTCCAAATAGAGCGGAGGCACATCGGTGTAGAAGCTCTTTTTAGAGTTATGGACCGAAAGCGCAAAGATCTTATTGGGATCTTGCTTCACCCGATCCTGGCCCGGCCAGAAGATCCCTGAATCCCGCGTTACGGGAAAGAAGTCCGAGCCAATTCTCAAACG
>JAXKFZ010000250.1:0-10298 GCA_036550635.1 Collinsella sp.
AATGGTGGACTGTGACAAAAGGAGAGAACTTATGAGCGCCGGCGCTACGCTACTCAAGCTGCAACAGATCGATTTGGAGCTCGCCCGCAACAAGAGCGAACTTGCCAATATGCCGGAGCTCAAGGAGCTCGCTTCCAAGCGCAAGACCTATGTGAAGCTCAAGTCCGAAATGACCAAGCTCTACGCCCAGCGCAAGGACCTGGATATTGAGCTCGACGATCTCAACACCACCGAGATCCAGACCAATAACGCCATCGAGGCCGCCAAGAAGCGCCACGTTGATGGCTCTGACTACCGCGAGGTTCAGGACCTGGAGAACGAGCTCGCCACCCTGGCCAAGCGCTTGGACAAGATCGAGCACACCCGCAAAGATGTCGTCGTCGCCCACAAGGAGGCGCTCGACCGCGAGGCTCGCGCGCAGGCCATCATCGCCAAGTTCGAGGAGGGCGTGAAGGCCGACACCAAGGCCGCCCGCGCCAAGGCCGCCGACCTCCAGGCACAGATTGACGCCGCCACTAAGGAGCGCACCGCCCTCGCCGCCACGCTGCCGACCGACGTGCTCACCGACTACGAGCGCCTGCTCAAGCAGTTCCGCGGCCTGGCCGTCGAGACCATCCAGGGCAACATCCCCACGGTTTGCCACACCGCGCTGCAGGCATCGTCCATGAGCGACCTCAACCACGACGGTAGCGAGATTACGCATTGCCCGTACTGCCACCGCCTCCTGGTGCTCCCGAGCAAGGAAGCTTAAACGATGGCGGCACCCAACAATTCAATGCAACTTGAGGAAAAAACGATCCTGCTGGGCATTACCGGCGGGATCGCCGCCTATAAGTCGTGCAACATCGTGCGCCTGCTGCAAAAGCGCGGTGCGCGCGTCAAGGTCGTTATGAGCGAGCATGCCACAGAGTTTGTGGGGCCGCTCACCTTCCGTGCGCTCACCAACGAGCCCGTCGCCGTGGGCCTGTTCGACGACCCCTTCGACCCCATCCACCACATTTCGCTTGCGCAGGAGCCCGATCTGGTGGTCGTGGCGCCCGCGACGGCCAATATCATCGCTAAGATGGCCAACGGCATCGCCGACGACCTCATCTCCACCACGCTGCTTGCCACGCCGCGGCCCATCGTGATTGCCCCCGCCATGAACAACGGCATGTGGAAGGCGCCGGCGACGCAGGCCAACATGGCCACGCTGCGCGAGCGCGGCGTCCATGTGGTGGGACCCGGCAGCGGCTACCTTGCCTGCGGTGACGTGGACACGGGACGCATGAGCGAGCCTGAGGACATCGTCGAGACTGTCTGTGAGGTGCTCAACCCCGTGCCTCAGGACCTAGCAGGTAGGCGCATCGTGATTACCGCCGGCCCCACGCACGAGCCGATCGACCCGGTGCGATTCATTGGCAACCGCTCATCAGGCAAGATGGGCATCGCCCTGGCAGGGGAGGCCGCTCGCCGCGGTGCTGCGGTCAAACTTGTGCTGGGACCGACATCGCTCGATGTCCCCCGCGGCGTGGAGTGCGTGCGCGTGCAGACCGCCGCTGAAATGCTGCAGGCAGCGCTCAGCGCCTTCCAGACGGCCGATGCGGCAATTTGTGCGGCCGCCGTCGCCGACTATACCCCCGCCACCCCTGCGGACCATAAGCTCAAAAAGGCCAACGAACGCCTGGATCGCATCGAGCTGGTCGAAACGGTCGATATTTTGGCCGAGCTCTCGCGCCAGAAGGGCGAGCGGTGCGTAATCGGATTTGCGGCCGAGACCGATAACGTCCTGGAGTACGCACAGCGCAAGCTCACCCGCAAGGGTTGCGATGCCATTATCGCCAACGATGTCTCGCGCGCCGATTCGGGTTTTGGAACCGACACTAACAAGGCCTGGATTGTGAGCACAACGGGCACGCAAGAACTTCCCGTGCTAACAAAACCCCAGCTCGCAGATACAATTTTGGACTTGCTTCAAAATTTATAAAAAAGTTCTTGCACAAGTCCAAAGTTTCGGGTTAATATAATCCCTGTTGCGAGCGAGAGCAGAGCAACAAACAAGAGCTTCGGGACGTGGCGCAGCTTGGTAGCGCACTTGACTGGGGGTCAAGGGGTCGCTGGTTCGAATCCAGTCGTCCCGACCAGAAGTTTGCAGGTCAGGCACCTAGTGCCTGACCTTTTTTGTTTTAAGCAATTGCTTAATTTTGATTAAGCAACAGGGTGCCAAAAATCTACCTGCGCGATAATCGCTTTTTGCGGTTACTTGCGCGTTTTGCACGCGCTTGAGCCGATTTATTAACGCGACATGAATCTACAACGCGTAGCTGGTATACAGACGAGTACAGGCTGTATTTATCACGGCGATTTACGCAGATATGGCGACTGTAACGAACTAGTGTGTCGCTGTATTTATTCCAGCAGTTCACTTGATCTGTGGACAAGTGAGCGGTTACAACAAAACGCCAACCAGGATGGACTCCATACGAGGATGCCGCAAAGGTAATGGCGGGGAAGTGCGGCAGGCGCTCTGAGAGCCGCTGTATGACCCCATTTCTCCTCAACCCGATTACCTGTACAATGAACCTCGAACTGTTTGAGTAATCGCCAAAAGAAAAGCCCTCGCAGGATTGCGGGGGCTTTGCGATGAAAGAGATCAGAAGCAGAAAGCGGGGAGGACATAAAACGAGTCCGTCGCGCTGTAGCTGTAGCAAATACCGCCGCTTTGAACATAGCGAAAGGATGTGGAGCTGCGCGGTCTCACGGAACGAGTCCAGTGGCTATAGCCTGATGCACCGGAATAGTTCGACCCCGTCACGCCCTTGGATTTGTAGCACTCGTACTGGATGCCGTCAGATTGCATATCCCCGTATACTTCGGTTGCCGAGAGCAGAAAAACCTTGTCGGTCGTCGCCGAGGGGGCACCGCCCCCGTTACCGCCAACGTTATCGGTTGTCTTTGTGACGGGTTTCACCTTTGACTGGAGCTCGCTGGGCAGGAGCAACCAGAGGTCACCGCTGTTGAGGCGGGTACGGAGCTCGGACTTATCCCAACCACCGGCATTGGTGTCCGTAGCGTTCATTCTCTGGCTACCCAAGGCAGAGTTGGTCGCCTCGAACGTCAAGCCTGCCATGCCGCTACCATCGGCCAAGTCGTCGTGGTTGATGCCGATGATACGGTACTCGAGCGTCTTGCCATTGGTCAGCTTCATCGAGAACTTGGTGCCGGCATCCATGGCGGCCTTGGCCTTGGCGTAGGCGATAGACGATGTACCGTTCTTGGCAATGTCTTTGGCAACCGCCTCCTGCTCGTCGAGGGTCCAGTCCTTCGCGTCCTTGGCGATGGCCACCTGGACGGCCGCGGAATCGGCGCCTGCGGAGCCGCCACCGGACGCGCCTCCCTCGACGCCGCCGACCGTCCCATTGTTCACCGTGTTGCCGACCAGGTTGAACTGGTTTCGGATGGCTCCGGCCACGCCGGGTCCCGCGAACACGATGACCAGGCCGATGACGGCAATGATCAGGACGTACTCGATAATTGATTGCCCTCGGAAGCGGGTCGTTTCAGGAGCGACCCCCCCCCCCGAAGGTTAATTGCCGCTGCATGCATATACGGCTCCCTTCACTCGGGGTTTGCAATACGAGCCGAGCGTAGGGCTATTCCAAGTATTTGCAACGGTCTTGCCGCTGCGGCAACGATGACGGCAGGGGAGAAAGTCATGCGCTATTAGCGCGGCTATAACGTCCGCTTCGAATGCCGACCGTATTCATATCGAGGCAGCCATTTCATACCTTCAGAAAGACAACTGAAAGCCGCAAAAAAGCGGGACCCGGCTATAAGCCGAACCCCGCCCAAGAGAAGCCTTTAGAGCCGAGACAGACAACGCGTGTGGACAATCACTCAGCCTCCACCGCCATGCGCACGACCTCTTCCATCGGGTAGCGAGTGCCGCCGTCCCCGTCCAAAGCCTCGTTGTAGGCCTCGATGTCCGCCATGTCCTCAGCCTTCTCGAACGCGGCCCTTCTCACGAACTCGGAAAAGGTCATGCCCGTGGCGTCCGCATGGCCCTGAATCAAGGCCATTTCGCCCTCATCGAACTTGACCGCGATCTCGCGCATCGCCATGGTCGCTCCCGTAAACGCCGTCATCGAAGTGAATCCATTATCCACCCACCGTATACGCCCCGAACTCGAAACACCAAGCAGGATGGACTCTATACGAGGACGCAGCAGAGGTAATGGCGGGGGAGTGCGGCAGGCGCTCTGAGAGCCGCTGTATGACCCCATTTCTCTTCAATCCGACTACCCGTGCCATGAACCTGAAGCCGTTCGTTCGGTCGCCAAAAGAAAGCACGCGCGGGGTAACGCGGGCTTTGCGCTAGACAAGCTAGAAGCACCAGGCGGGGGAGACGCAAAACCAGCCCGGCGCGGAGTTGCTGTCCGACGGATTGCCGCTGCTGTCGACATGGAGGAAGCCCTTCGAGGCGTTCGGAAACACCGAACGCTCCCACCAACCGCTGCCAATGGCAATGGCAGAGTTGGGATTATAGTTCTCCGTCACCTTGCCTTTGAAGGCCTCGTACTGGGTGCCCTCGGAGGAAGTCCAGGGATAGGATGCCCAATAGGAGGTGGGGGGCGATCTCAGAGTAGCTGAGCAGGAACAGCTTGTCCGAGGTAGCCGTCACGGCGGCGTTCTTGTTCTCATCACCGCCCCCGACATTGTTCGATAGCTTTTTGACGGCCTTCACCTTGGACTGGAAATCGGAGGGCATCAGATTCCAGATCTTGCCGGAGTTCATTTTCTGACGGAGTTCAGACTTCTCCCAACCGCCGGCGTTGGTGTCAATCGCGTTCATGGGGGACCAAATGCCCGTCGTGGTGGTGAGGAACGTGAGGCCCGCCTTGCCGCCTGCAGGGTCATCATGATTGATGCCGATAATGCGGTAAGTCAGCGTCTTGCCATCGGTGAGCTTCATCGAGAACTCGGTGCCGGCATCCATCGCGGCCTTCGCCTTGGCGTAGGCGGGCGACGCCTCGCCCTTGGCGGCGATGTCCTCGGCAACTGCCTTCTGCTCACCGAGGGTCCAGTCCTTCGCGTGTCCTTCGCGTCCTTGGCGAGCGCCGCCTGGACGGTCGCGGAACCCGCGCCGTTACCGCTGCCGGAACCGCTCGGTTCCCAAGTCCCACCTGCTGTCCCGTTTACCAATACTCCCGCCACCGTGTTGAACTGGTTCCTGATTGCCGACGAGACCCAAGGGCCGGCTATCATCACAACCAGGACGATAATCGCGATGACCAGAACGTACTCGATGGCTCCTTGGCCTCGGAGGCGGGTGTTCCTAGGAGATACCCACCCCCCGAAGGTTAATTGCCGCTGCATGCATATGCGACACTCCCTTCGCATGGGGATTGATATTGCATGCAGAGCGTACGTTAAAGCGAACCGACTAGCCCGTAACGTGCCGCTGAGGCAACGGCGGCACGGGTGCCCGCGCCACATAAACTGCTTGCCGTTTTGTTTCTTCAGACCTACTGCCACGCCTTCGGGAGGATAACGCCGGGGGCGCAGTGATTGAAGTCACCATGATTGGCATAGGTTGGGACATTCCAATCGGAACAGTCGAGGTTTAGATTTTTGCAATAGCTAAACATGCCGAGCATATCCATAACATCTGAGGTCTTCCACCCTGGTCCAAATTTCACGCTTTTCAGCGAACTGTCGGTGGAAAAAAGGAGACGTAAATCGCCGGCTTTCCGCGTCGACCATCCGGAAATGTCAATCTCCTCGACCTTGTAAAGGTTTTTGAGCGCCGAGTCGAATTCGACGACCGAGGACGTATCCCAGCTTGAAATACTGAAGGAAGTCGCATTGCCGCAATACGCGAATGCGTGCTGCAGATTTGTGCAGTTCGACATGTCAAACTTTGCCCGATCAAAGCTCTTGCAGTTCTCCATGTACTGAAAGCAAAATGCCAACGAGTGGATTTCTATGCCATCGTCAATGGCCTTTACGGCCACGATATTATTTCTGTTAGGCCACCAGGGGGCAGTCGTCTTGCCGTCGTTTCCCACGGTCGCGGTGGCGTATCCATTTTCGAACCCCGTATACACCGCCGTCACGCGGCGGCTGTTGAGCATGTCACCGACTCTGGGGACCCCGCGGCGCTTGTAGAACATGAGGCTGTGGTCGTCCTCCGAGTACACGGCGAACGCTATCCCGTGAACGGGGTCCACGATGTCGGCGTCGGTCAACGACCCGTTGCCGCCGCCCGTGCCGCCCGACTCCCAGCTCCCCTTTGAGATTCCGTTGCCGAGCGTCCCCGCCACCGTGTTGAACTGGTTTGTGATCGCCGACGAGACCCACGGTCCCGCGATCAGCACCACCAGGACGATGATCGCGATGATCAGTACGTACTCGACTGTCGACTGCCCCTTCGGGCGGCGGGTAAATCTGGGAGATACCCCCCCCGAAAGGAATTTCCGCTGCATGCATGTGCGGCTCCTCTCGGATTGCTTTGGCTGATGCTGCAGAGGATAGACGCGATTACTAAGGATGAGTCAACAATGCCGCAGCGGCATTCACACTAAGAGGGTAAGGCGTTCGGAGTGACATCCCGTTCCAAAACGTATACTTGATTTAAGGCGGAGTGGAATGTGGGCGCGCAAGGAGATGCGGAATCGATGAGAGCCTCAAAAAAAACTACTGCAGTGTTATCATCTTTCATCCTCTCTATTCTTCCATTTCTGATTCTATGGGCGGCTTGGTCAGTCCTCCCTGATACAATTCCCGCTCATTGGAGTGGGGGTGTGGTTGATCGATGGGGTAATAAGCTTGAATTGCTGGTTGTTCCGCTGTTTTCTCTGATTGGTTCTATTGCAATTTCTGTGTACCTTATTGTTTCCACGCGGCGAAGAGAGTTCGCGGATTTCTCTGCTCGAATGCGACGGGACTTTGTTGCGTGCTATATTTCTAGTCTTCTTTTATCGACAACCTGCTCAGTGATAATTGCCGTTTGGGTTCAGTTGATTCTTACGCAAAGCACTGCGGTTGATGGGGGGCTTGGACTATCGATCTTGTATTCCCTTCCCGGGCTATATGTGATCTTGTGCGCTTTGCCGCCTTTTTATGCGAGCGGCGAGAGCAAAAAGGCAGAGCGCCTGATAACAGTTCTTATTGGCGGCGCGGAGATTGTTCTTTGTGGAATAGTGCTTGAAGGTTCGACTGCCTCTTATGCGATGATTGGACTGATGATTCTGTTCTGTGCGTTTGAGATTGTGTCACAGGCAAGGGATAGCCGGTCCTTATGAGTTGAATTACGCGCGTGCGGATATAAAGGTTGGCATGTTAAGCTGGTCGTTTTCTCGTTCTGGGACATTTGCAGTAGGATGAGTGGGACTAGGCGCGCTGCGGTGTGATGGTGACGGTTGAGACTTGTATCGCTGCAAATCCGCTGATGCACATTTTGCTATTGGGCTTGAAGGTGGGACCTACAGGCCTTTGTTTGGGATGTTCCGGTCGTCCAACACGTGTTGCACGGCTTTATATTGTTACGCTCGTTCGGCGCTCCGTTGGAGCATTTCCGGGTTTGTCGGCATCATGACTTGGCCAAGTGACACGCTTGCCGGGACGGTTGTAACGCCGCGCCGGTTCCGTGTGCTCCTTCGTTGTTGGCCTGTCCAGCCGGGGGCGGATTCGGCCTCATGTTGTGGCGCACGGCCTTCAGGGGCTTCCCCCTGGCGAGTTATGTTCGTCCGTATGGGTAAGGGTCGGGTTGAGCTGACAATCCCGTGTCGGAAGGGGCTTGCACCATGCGCGCGATGACAGAGATTGAGTGGCTGGACGGCCGTATGACGAAGGTGCCGGAGCTCGCCCTGGGCGATGCGCTCGGCGAGAGCGTCCAGGCGGAGCTCGATTTCGGGTTCGACGACGTGTTGGAGGGCCTTTGAGTTGAGGTGCGCCATCATGAGCCGGATGAGGACTCGGACGGCGACCCGCGCGGGAGGGGCTGCGCACTGTACGCGGACTGCCGGTACAGCCTGGTCGAACCGTCGGACCTCGACCGTGTCTTCTGCATCCTTTACGAGGGGCAGCCGAGGGTCCAGCCGCGTCGCGGGGGAGCTCGTGAACCTTTCGCGGGCCTGCGCGTTGTCCTGCCTCATGCTCGGATCTCCCTACCCGCCAGGCGCCCTCGAGGCCCTGGCCGCGTGCGCTCGATACCTCTGCGGTCCGGCTTTCACGTCCGACCTCGCCGCCCACGTCCGCGCGCGGATCCCATCCGGCCTCACGCGCTTGAATATCGAGCTGAGCCCAAACGATGACCCACACCCCATCGGTCTTCATGATGATGCCTCGATGAGGCAGCTCGCCCAGAGCTTTCGATACAGTCGGTTGAGTCGAACAGACTTTTTTTCGAGCTTGTCCTGACGCATGAAAAGACCTTTTGTAAGTTCTTTTCCGTTGGCATCCTTCCTATTAGGCCCTTTGGACGTCTGGAAGGAGCAAATCATGATCAGAATCGCAAGCTGGACGCGATTCTTCGCGACCGCAAATAATGAGTCGTAGGATGGCCTGTTGATTCCACTCAGGATCTCGCTCTTTGCAATCTCATCCTGTCGAACGTCAAGCGCCGCCTCCATCTCGCTAGGCGTCTCGGCCTGATCGGCAACCGATGGAGCGTCCGTGTCTAAAGGCCACGGGAGGCCACGGCCTTTTTGCGGTTTGTAGCTACTTGTACTCATGTTGATTCCTCCGGTGCGAGGCTATCCAACCCAATTGCCGACTGTGCCCATAATATGGTTGATTTCCGATCTCAGCCGAACACATTGAGCGGATAGGCCGTTCCCGCAGTTAGCCGAACGCCCCCGAGGCCCCATTCAGGCCACGGGGCGTCGTTTTCCCAGTTGAAGGAACGGTGGAGATGTGTTTCGATGGGTCCGGTGGCCATGCTCCGCCCGCCGCCCGGCACCTCTTCCCAGACTCAGCCGGACGGTCGGTCCGTCTATTCCGTTTTCGCCCTTAGGCTAGGCCAGCGGGGCATCGCCCCTCTCTGCGCGCGCCCTCTCGGCGGGGCCGGCGGGGCCGACCTGTCGGTCTACGACGGGTTCCTGAAGGGGGCGGTCGCCGATGGCAGCTAGCGAGGAGCTGGCCCGCAGGGTCGTGGAGGCCGGGCGGTCGTGCTCGCTCACCACCGCCGTCCTGGAGGAGTGGTCGAGGCTCGGCACCCCGAAGCAGGTGGAGTACCTGGCGGGCTACCTCGAGGCGGAGAGGTCCAGCCGCGAGGCCTCGAAGCGCGCGACGCTGCTCAGGCGCTGCGCGCTGCCGGCGCCCAAGACCTTCGACGGCTACGACTGGTCGGCCGTGTCGTGGCCGGAGGGCATGGGGCGCGAGTCGCTGCTCGCGCTCGACTTCGTCGAGCGCAGGGAGGACCTCGTGCTCATGGGCGACGTCGGCACCGGCAAGACGCACATGGCGTCGGCCCTCTGCGCGCTGGCGTGCGAGAGGAGGCTCGAGGCGCGCTTCTTCACGGCGTCCTCGCTCGTGATGCGCCTGAGGCGCGCCCGCGACGACGGGAGGCTCGACCGGGAGGCCGCAATCATCGGCAAGGCCCGCCTGCTCGTCATCGACGAGCTCGGGTTTCTCCCGCTCGACGCGGACGGGGCGAGGCTGCTCTTCCAGGTCCTCGCCGACGCATACGAGAGGCAGTCGGTGGTATTCACCACGAACCTGGAGTTCAGCAGGTGGGGGTCGGTGTTCGGGGACGACCAGATGGCCGCCGCCGTGATCGACCGCATCGTCCACCACGGGAGGCTCGTCCAGTTCCGCGGCGAGTCCTACCGCGTCCGCCATGCCCTCATGCAGGAGGGCTAGCCGCTCAAAAAGCGTGCGCGCTTCCGATGCTGCGACTGCTCAATTTCCGATGCTCTTTTTGCTCAAATCCTCTTGACGAAACACAGAATACGTGCGGGCGGCGCTTGCAGCCGATCGCACGGTACCGGCCGCACCCGTTGCAGCAGCGCGGCCACGCCGCCAGGCGCGGGCAGGCCGCCGACAGGTCGGCCGAGCCGTCGACGCGCTCGCCGCGCCTGGACTTCGGCGCCGTCACGAACCTGTGCGACGCCACCTCGGCGCTCACCGCCGAGGGCGACCTGCACAGCTCCCTGGCGATCTCCCTGCACGAGGCCCTGCGCTCCAGCATCCTCTGGACCGTGTCCCGCTCGTGCCTCGTGAGCCTTCCGTAGGCCCTCGGGGTCGCGGAACCCTTCTTCCTCGTTCCGGACCGGCCGTCCTCCGATCTCCCGGTGCCGGCCGGTCCGGCCCTCAGG
>JAXKFZ010000251.1:0-4532 GCA_036550635.1 Collinsella sp.
AACAGGTAGTTGAACGAATACATGCCGCCGACCGTCTCGCGCAGCAGATTGATGCCGTAGGTAAAGGGCAGCAGCGGGTGCAGCCACTGGAAGAAGCCGGGCATCATCTCGATGGGGTACATGCCCGACGAACCCGGGATCTGCACGATGACGAGAATGACGCCGATAGCCTTGCCGATATGCTTAAACGTGGTGGACAGCGCATAGATGATATTGACGTAGGTGAACGAGATGGCGATGCCGCCCAGCACGAACAGCAGCGGGCTGACGCACTGCACGCCGATCACCAGATCGCCTACCGTAACGATGATGGCCTGGAACGCGCCCAGGATCACCAGGAGCAACCAGCGGCCAAAGTAGCCCTGACGCGCGGTAAAGCTGCCGATGCCTTCGCGGTCGACCTCGAGCTTGTAGATGGCGATAAGCACGTAGCCGCCCACCCACAGCGCCAGATTGGTATAGAACGGGGCAATGCCCGAACCAAAGCTCTTGACCGGATAAATTGACTTTGAGGTCAGCTCGACCGGAGATGCCATGAAGTCTGCAACGTCATCGACGTCGACGCCCATCAGGCCGGCCAGCTCGCCCATGGACTCGGAGGTCTGTAGCGCCGCGATGTCGTTGGCGGCGGTCGCAAGCTTGTCCTGGACCTTGGCAAGCGAGGCATCGGTCTGGGACAGCGTGGTCTTGGCCTGACCGAGCGTAGCGTTGAGTTGCGAAAGTGTACCGCGCGCACTTGCAATAGTAGGCGTGAGGCCAGACACGATTCCCGTCAAATCACCCGAGACGGCGGCAAATGAATCAAGCGCGCTCGAAGCCTTCGACAGTGCGTTTTGACCCAGGTCCGTCTGGGCCTGGCCAAGGTTGGTCGCACCGGTCTGGATTGCGTTATTGATAGCGTCGCTGGCGCCCGAGACAGCCGCGGCGTCATTCGCCATGGCGCTCGACTGCGCAGACAGACCGTCCTTGATGCTCTGAAGCTTTTCATTCTGCTCGCGGAGCAAATCGATGGTCGATACAATGCGCGCGTCAATTTCCTTGGAACCTGTCGACGTGTCATTAACGAGAATTTCCAAGTGCCCGATAACGGCCTTATTGTGGTCGATCGTCGCTTGGAGAGACTCAAGCGAGTTGTCGATGCGGGTGGTCGTAGATGTGACCGCGCCCGTCAGCTTGCCAATCGCAGCGTTCGCGGAGGCTGACGTCTTGGTGAGCGCAAGGCTGCCTTCCGAGAGTGCCTTGGAGAGCGAGGCGACAGAGTTGCCCGCCGTAGCGCGCGCCTCGCCCAGCAGGTCATTGCCCTGAGCGATTGCCTGCGTTAGAGAGGGCGTCTGACCCTGCAGGCCCGCCAACGCGGCATCAGCCGAGGCAATGGAACCGCTCGTCTTATCGATGGCGGCATTCATGTCGCCAATCGAATCGCGCACCTCACCCAAGGTACCGGATGCCTCTGATACCGAACCAGCCAACGAATTCTGAGTCTGGGTTGCCTTGTCCTTTAAATCGACCCCGGCATCCTTGGCGATGCTGGCAACGGTCTCGCCCACTGTGGAGACAAATTCCGAGTTGATCTGCTCCTCGATGGTGCTTGCACCGGTGTCGGTAACCTTGGGCGCAATGGCGCTCTTCTTCTCATTGACGTAGTACGTAAGCTTGGGCTGATGGTAGTTGCCGTCGAGCATCGAAACCAGGTTATCCGAGAAGTTCTTGGGGATTACGATGGCCGCATAGTACTCACCGCTCTCGACGCCCTCCTTGGCATCGGCCGCCGAATCGACGAAGGTCCAGCCCAGCTGATCGTTCTCCTTGAGCCGATCGACGACCTTGTCGCCCGCGTTGAGCTCGCCCACCAGGTCGTTTTGGGTGCCCTGATCGTTGTTGGCGATGGCAATCTTGATACCCTGGGTGTTTCCGTACGGATCCCAGTTGGCCACGATGTTGTACCAGGCATACAGCGAGGGAATAACGCACACGCCGATGGTAACCACTAAGGCGACGGGGTTCACGAGCAGTCGCTTAATGTCACGCTTAAATATCGCAAAGGAGACCTTTGCATCGGATAGTTTGCTGCCGAGACTCACGCTTGGACCATCCATCCTGTCGTTGAATCGAATCGTACTATCGACAACCATTGTACGCAGGCGCTTTAGCGCCTCAGAGCACAATGGTATTGAGTTTTGCGGGTAGCAATATACTACGAAGATAAGTTAGCGTACAGTTGTACAGTATCTTTAATTTCAGCAGGTCGCAAAACCACAACCCCGACAAATAATTGATCCCTTGGGGACGGAGGAAAACGGATCACCGGATCAGACCGACCCCCTGGTGGTCCGTTTTCCTCCGTCCCCAAGGGATCATTCAAATGGAAACGAGAGTGGAAAATCTCCCACTTCAAGCCCGCATTCGAGCCAAAAGTGGGAGATTATCCACTCTCGTTCTAATCTAGTTACGGTGCCGTATCCCCGAACTACATCAAGTTGCAGACAGCTGCCGCGAAGGCCACGGGGTCCTCGGGCAGAATGCCCTCGACCAGCAGGGCCTGGTCATAGAGCAGACCGGAGTACTGCTTGATCTTGTCGGCGTCGCCCGCCTTCTGAGCAGCGACGAGCTTGGCAAAGACCGGGTGCTTGGCGTTGAGCTCGAGCACGCGCTGGCTCTTGGGCATACCGTCGGGCGCGCCCTCGGGACCCTTCTGGAGCACCTTCTCCATCTCGAGCGAAAGCGGGCCCTCGGTGGTGATGCAGGCGGGGGCATCGGTCAGGCGCGCGGAGACGGCAACCTTCTCGACCTTGTCGCCGAGCGCCTCCTTCATGGCGTTAAAGAGGCCCTCGTTCTCCTTGGTGGCGTCCTCGGCCTCCTTCTTCTCGTCATCGGTCGCCAAGTCAAGATCGCCAGTCGCGACGTTCTTAAGCTCCAGGTGACGATCTTCGACCTCAGGCTCGGCGCCATCGGCAACCGCCTTCTCGGCAGCCTCGCGAGCAGCGTCATCCTCGTAGACCTTGGGCATATCGGCAGCCACGTACTCACGCATGGCCTGGAAGGTGAACTCATCCACGTCCTGCGTCAGCAGCAGTACATCGTAGCCGCGGTCGAGCACGCCCTTCACGACGGGCATCTTGGCCAGACGCTCGCGCGAATCGCCGGCGGCATAGTAGATTGCCTTCTGGCCCTCGGGCATGCCCTTGGCATACTCGGCAAGGGTGATCATCTTCTGCTCCTTGGCAGACCAGAACAGCAGCAGGTCGGCGAGCTCATCGGCCTTCATGCCATAGCTCGAATAGATGCCATACTTAAGGCCGCGGCCAAAGTTCTCAAAGAACTTCTCATAGGCCTCGCGGTCGTTGTCACGCATATCCTCAAGGTCAGCGGTGATCTTCTTCTCGACACGCTTGGCAATGGCCTTGAGCTGACGGTTCTGCTGCAGCGTCTCACGCGAAATATTGAGCGTCACGTCGGCAGAGTCCACGACACCGCGCACAAAGTTGTAGTAGTCGGGCAGCAGGTCGTCGCACTTCTCCATAATCAGCACGTTGGAGCTGTAGAGCGCCAGGCCCTTCTCGTAGTCCTTGCTGTACAGATCGAACGGGGCGCGACCCGGCACAAACAGCAGCGCATCGTACTCAAGCGTACCCTCGGCATGGAAACTGATAGTGCGCGCGGGATCGTCAAAGTCATGGAACGTGGACTTGTAGAACTCGTTGTAATCCTTCTGCTCAACATCGGAGCTGCGCTTTTTCCAGATCGGCGTCATGGAGTTGATGGTCTCGAGCTCCTGGTAGTCCTCGTACTCGGGCTTGTAATCATCCGGCGCGTCCTCGGGCTTGGGTTTCTGGCGGCTCTTGCTCACCATCATCTGAATCGGGTAGCGCACATAGTTGCTGTACTGCTGAATCAGGCTCTTGAGGCCCCACTCGGTCAGGAAGCGATCATAGGTCTCGGCCTCGCCGTCGGCGTCGAGCTTCTCGTTCTCACGCAGCGTCAGGATGACATCGGTACCGTGCTCGGCGCGCTCGCCGTCCTCGATGGTGTAGCCCTCAAGACCGTCGGATTCCCACACATGGGCGACGTCCTCGCCATAAGCGCGGCTCACGACCTTTACATGGCTAGCGACCATAAAGGCCGAGTAGAAGCCCACGCCAAACTGACCGATGATATCGACATCCGAACCCTGCTGCTCGGCGTTCTCGGTCTTAAACTCCTCGGAGCCGGAATGGGCGATGGTGCCCAGATTGCGCTCGAGCTCCTCGGCGGTCATGCCAATGCCGTTATCCGAGATAGTAATGGTGCGGGCGTCTTTATCAAAGGAGACGCGAATAGCCAGGTCGCCCTGGTCGAGTTTGACGCTCGGGTCCTGCAGGCTCTTAAAGTTGAGCTTGTCGACGGCGTCGCTTGCGTTAGAGATAAGCTCGCGCAGGAAGATTTCCTTATTGGTGTAGATGGAGTTGATCATGAGGTCGAGCAGTTTTTTGCTCTCGGTCTTAAATTGACGCATGTGCAGTCCTTTCGCGCTACCCCCGTCCGCAAAAACGGCC
>JAXKFZ010000252.1:0-4405 GCA_036550635.1 Collinsella sp.
ATCTCGGTGTACAGGGCAGCGTAGTTCTCGACGAGCTGCTGCTCAGAGAAGGACTTCTTGCCCAGGGGCACGTGGCAGATGCCGTAGCGGTCGGCGCGGTACTCAACGCGGCCAGCCTTGAGCTCGGAGACCATCTTGGCGACGTCCATGGTCACGGTGCCGAGCTTGGGGTTCGGCATGAGGCCACGGGGACCAAGAATCTTGCCGATGCGGCCAACCTTGGCCATCATGTTCGGCGTAGCAATAGCGGCGTCGAAGTTGATCTCGCCCTTCTGGATCTGGGCGACGAGCTCGTCGGAACCGATGATGTCGGCACCGGCAGCCTCGGCCTCGCGAGCCTTCTCGCCCTCGGCGAAGACGGCAACACGAACGGTCTTGCCGGTGCCGTGGGGCAGGGAGATGGAACCACGGATGTTCTGGTCAGCCTTACGAGTATCGATGCCCAGACGGAAGTGGGCCTCGACGGTCTCGTCGAACTTGGCGGTGTCGAGCTCCTTGATGAGCTTGGCAGCCTGAAGGGGGGTGTAGAGCGTGGCGCGGTCGATCTTCTCGGCAGCGGCGTTATAGCTCTTACCATGCTTAGCCATGTGCATTACCTCCTGTGGTTAAACGGGCGTGAGCCCTCCCACATCGTATCGTGTGCCCTATTGCACACATATAACGGGCGCCCCGGTCGGAGCACCCGTCATTACCTAAAGAAATCGCTACTCAGCGATGGTGACGCCCATGGAGCGGGCGGTACCGGCGATAATCTTCTTGGCGGCGTCAATGTCGTTGGCATTGAGGTCCGGCATCTTGATCTCGGCGATCTTGGTGAGCTGCTCCTGGGAGAGCTGACCAACCTTGTCGGCCTGGGGCTTAGCGGAACCAGACTTGAGGTTCAGCTCCTTCTTGATGAGGTGAGCCGCCGGCGGGGTCTTGGTGATGAAGGAGAAGGACTTATCCTCGTAGACAGAGATCTCAACGGGGATGATGTCGCCCTTCTTGTCCTGCGTCTCGGCGTTAAAGGCCTGGCAGAACTGCATGATGTTCACGCCAGCAGCGCCCAGGGCGGGGCCGACGGGAGGAGCGGGGTTAGCGGCACCAGCAGGAATCTGGAGCTTAATGACGTTGGCAACCTTCTTCTCAGCCATGGTCATTCCTTTCGAATCACGAGTGTGAAGTACTTGCTATATCGTAAGCACGCACGTGTTAGAAGCACTCCTGAGATGAGCAGTCACAGAAGAAGCACGCTCGCGCGAACGGACGAAAACTTAAGCGATGACAGCGACCTGGTTAAAGTCGAGCTCGACCGGCGTCTCGCGGCCAAAGATCATCAGCGTGACCTTGAGCTTGCCAGCCTCGGTGTTAACCTCGGAGACCTTGCCATCAAAGTCGGTAAGCGGGCCATCGGTGACGCGGACGGACGTGCCGACCTGAATATCAACCGAGGTGCGCTTGGGCGAATCGCCCTTACCGGGACGACGAGTCATCTTGTTGTACTCGTCGCGGGAAAGCGGAGCGGGCTTGCCGTTGCCGCCCAGGAAACCGGTGACGCCAGGCGTGTTACGAACGCACGTCCAAGCATCGTCATCCATCTCCATGCGGACTAGAACATAACCCGGGAAGATCTTGGAATCCTTGGTCTCACGCTTGCCACCCTCTTTAATCTCGGTGACGCGCTCCATAGGAATCTCGATATCAAAGATACGGTCCTGCATGCCCATAGTCTCGATGCGATGCTCGAGATCGGACTTAACGCGGTTCTCGTATCCAGAGTAAGTGTGAACGACGTACCAACGCTTAGACATGGTTTAGCCCCTCAATCCAGAGAACAGAGCAAGAGCCTCGCCAAAGCCAGCATCGAGCAGAGCGATGACGACGCCGACGACGATCAGAGAAGCGCAAACAACAACCGAGTAGTTCACGAGCTCCTTCTTATCGGGCCACGTGACACGCTTCATCTCGGACTTGACCGAAGCGAAATACTTCTTGGTGCGGGCGAAGAAACCAGGCTTCTCGTTCTTCTTGGACTTCGCAGCCTTCTCGTTCTTCTTGGCAACGGCCTTCTTGGCCTCAACCTTGGAGTTGGCGGAAGCTTTGTTGGCAGGTGCCGGCTGCTGAGCCTTCTTCTTGTTCTTCTTGTTGGCCATTTGGGTTACCTCCGCGCAATGCGCTTATACATGAGTAAACCGTAAGCCCCCAAGTGGGAGCTTACGGAATAATGACTGGCACGCCAGGAAGGACTCGAACCCTCAACACTCGGTTTTGGAGACCGATGCTCTACCAATTGAACTACTGGCGTATGTGACTAGAGACTAGCGAGTCTCTTTGTGCAGCGTGTGGTGACGGCACCAGGGGCAATACTTCTTGATCTCCATACGATCAGGCATGGTCGACTTGTTCTTGGTGGTCGTATAGTTGCGGCGCTTGCACTCAGTGCACGCAAGAGTAACTAGAGTACGCATGTATCCTGAACCTTTCATTTCCGCCCCGTACGGGCACGAGTTGATACTTTATCAGCTCTACGTAAGTGCTGTCAACGAAAACCTAGAATCAATTGGTTCTCGGTGAACCCATTCATATTTGGAACACATCAATGGAGCCAACGAGATCTAATCGACGGTGCACCCAGGACCATAATCGATCCTCTCGACACCAGCAACGGCTCAATATCCATTGCAGAAAAGAACCCGGCACCCATATAAGTGCCGGGTTCTCTAAGTCAGCTATATCAAAGAGCTAATTTACTCAATGATCGTGGAGACGATGCCCGAACCGACGGTGTGGCCACCCTCGCGGATAGCGAAGCGCAGGCCCTCCTCCATGGCGATCGGGTGGATGAGGTCGCCCTCGATGGTGATGTGGTCACCAGGCATAGCCATCTCGGTGCCCTCGGGGAGCTTGACCGTACCGGTAACGTCGGTGGTACGGAAGTAGAACTGAGGACGATAACCATCGAAGAACGGGGTGTGACGGCCGCCCTCCTCCTTGGTCAGAACGTAGATCTCGCCGGTGAACTTGGTGTGCGGGGTAACCGAACCGGGCTTGCAGAGAACCTGGCCGCGCTCGATGTCCTCGCGCTTGATGCCACGGAGCAGCAGACCGACGTTGTCGCCAGCCTCGCAGAAGTCCATGGACTTACGGAACATCTCGATACCGGTAACGACGGTGTTCTGGGTATCCTTGATGCCGACAATCTCGACGGGCTCGTTGAGCTTGAGCTCACCGCGCTCGACACGGCCGGTAGCAACGGTACCACGGCCGGAGATGGTCATAACGTCCTCAACGGCCATCAGGAACGGGAGGTCGTTGTTACGAGCAGGCGTCGGGATGTACTCGTCGACGGCCTTCATGAGCTCGCGGATGGCGTCCATCCACTTGGCGTCGCCCTCGAGAGCGCCCAGAGCGGAACCACGGATGACGGGGATGTCGTCGCCGGGGAAATCGTACTCGGAGAGGAGCTCACGGGTCTCCATCTCGACGAGGTCGATGAGCTCGTCATCGTCGACCATGTCGCACTTGTTCAGGAAGACGACGATGTAGGGAACGCCGACCTGACGGGCGAGCAGGATGTGCTCGCGGGTCTGAGCCATGGGGCCGTCGGTAGCGGCGATGACCAGGATAGCGCCGTCCATCTGAGCAGCACCGGAGATCATGTTCTTGACGTAGTCAGCGTGGCCCGGGCAGTCAACGTGAGCGTAGTGACGGGCAGCAGTCTCGTACTCGACGTGGGAGACGGAGATCGTAATGCCGCGCTCGCGCTCCTCGGGAGCCTTGTCGATGTTCTCGAACGCAGTGAAGTCAGCCTTGCAGCCCTCGGTCTCGGAGAGAACCTTGGTGATGGCAGCGGTCAGCGTGGTCTTGCCGTGGTCGACGTGACCAATGGTGCCGATGTTAACATGCGGCTTAGTGCGCTCAAACTTCTCTTTGGCCATAAAGCCCTCCTCTTAACAGGTCGTCCCCGGACGGGACTTTGCCTTTATACCATAGTGGCCTCTCAACATACTATTGAGAAGCCACCGTGTTACCTATGGTAGCGGTGACTGGATTCGAACCAGTGACGCCACGGGTATGAACCGTGTGCTCTAACCAACTGAGCTACACCGCCGGATGGAGCCTGCAACCAGACTTGAACTGGTGACCTCTTCGTTACCAACGAAGTGCTCTACCGACTGAGCTATACAGGCACTTGACGGGTGGGAGCTATAGGATTCGAACCTATGTAGGCAGAGCCAACGGGTTTACAGCCCGTCCCCATTAACCACTCGGGCAAACTCCCAATCGTTCAAGTATCCGCAGGTCCTTTGGTCTTTTGGACCGCCGCCCCCGCGAACGAAAAAGATAATACGATGCAACCTTGGGGGCTGTCAACGAAAACCTCTAGATACACGGTGCCGGGCGTATCTATATAGCTGTGACCTGC
>JAXKFZ010000038.1:0-8591 GCA_036550635.1 Collinsella sp.
CAGCATCATGCCCAGCTGCTCCGAGCAACCGAGCTGGCGGGCGGCCGCCCAACCAAGATAAATGGGCAAAAAGTAGTAGCCGGCGTTATAGAGCCAACTGTAGAACAGGCGATAGATTTCGGAATCGGCAGACCACAGGCCCAGCATGCCCTCGCCCATAATGACGGCGACGGTGCGGAACAACGCCGCGCAGACAATAAACGGCAGCGCCGACATCATGCTTTTGGACAGATAGTCCACCACGGCCATGGCGTTTGATGAAACCGTCGTTGCAAACGTGGTGTTGGAAACTTGTGACATGGAACGCCTTTCCCAATGTGACATGCGGGCTGCCCCTTTGTCACATCGTGCGGTACCGACCGATTGCGCGGTACTTTTCGTAGCGGAGGTTTGTGAGGGTCGCGTCGTCGAGTTGCCCAAGCGTATCGAAGGCATCAAATGCCGAGGACATGACGGCACCGGCAATCTCCTCATGCGACAGGCCCCTATCGTCAACGATGCCGTCGATGATGCCGAGCGCCAACAGATCGGGGGCCGTGAGCTTAAGCGCCTCGGCGGCCTCATCCGCGCGCTCGGTATCCTTCCACAGGATCGACGCACAGGCCTCGGGGCTCACGACCGAATAGGCCGAGCTCGAGAGCATCAGGATGCGGTCGGCCACGGATAGCGCCAGCGCGCCACCAGAGCCGCCCTCGCCTGTCACCACCGAGACAATCGGCGTCTTAAGGCCGCTCATCTCCATGAGATTCTGGGCAATCGCCTCGCCCTGGCCGCGTTCCTCGGCACCGATGCCGCAAAACGCGCCCGAAGTATCGACCAGGCACAGAACCGGTCGACCAAACTTTTCGGCCTGGCGCATAAGGCGACGCGCTTTGCGGTAGCCCTCGGGATGTGCCATGCCAAAGTTGCGACGCATGCGCTCTTTGGTCGTGGTGCCGCGCTCGATGGCGATGACCGTTACGGGGCGCCCGTCTTTCCAGCCAATGCCAGCCACCACAGCGGCGTCGTCGCCAAAGTAGCGGTCGCCGTGCAGCTCCACAAATCCATCCAGGCCCAGCGAGATCATCTCGCCTGCCGTGGCGCGATCTGCCGAGCGGGTCTGCTTGACAATCTCGAGCGCGGTTTTTGGTGCGGCCGAGCGCTTGAACAAGTGTCCCAGCTTTTTGCCACGGCGACCCGTATGCACGATCTCATGCGGTGCCCCCAGGCCGGGCGCGTGCCCTTCGTGCAGCGCCAGCAGCTCGCCTACCGTGAGCGCAATCTCGCCACGCGGAACAACGGCATCGCAAAAGCCGTGCTCCAGCAAAAACTCGGAGCGCTGGAATCCCTTGGGCAGGCGCTTGTGCATGTTCTGCTCGATCACGCGCGGGCCGGCAAATGCCGTCAGGGCATCGGGCTCGGCCAGGATAATATCGCCCTCCATGGCAAAGCTCGCGGTTACGCCTCCGGTCGTGGGGTCAGTGAGCACCGTGATATACAGGCCGCCCGCCTCGCTATGGCGCCTAACCGCCGCAGAAATCTTGGCCATCTGCATGAGCGAGGTCACGCCCTCCTGCATGCGGGCGCCACCCGATACGGTAAAGCCAACGACCGGCAGTCCCAGCTCGGTCGCACGCTCAAATGTGCGGCAGATCTTCTCGCCCACCACGGAACCCATCGAGCCCATCATAAAGTTGGCGTCCATAAAGAAGAGCGCCGTATCGCAACCGCAGATTTTGCCCTTGCCGCACACAACGGCATCGCGCTCGCCCGAACGTTCGCTCACGCTCTTGAGCTTGTCGGCATAGCCGGGAAACGAAAGGAAGTCCTCCGGCGCCAGACTGGCATCCCATTCCTCAAACGTGCCCTCGTCAATCGTCATGTGCATGCGGTCGCGCCCGCTCACGCGAAAGTGTTTGCCGCAACGAGGGCAGACCTCGAGGTTGTCGTGCAGGCGCGCCTCATCGATCACACGGCGGCACTCCGGGCACTTGATAAACACGTGGCGCGCAGGAAACTCGGCGCACGACTCGGTCATCGGCCCTTCGAGAACGTTGACCGTCTTCGCTTTTCTATTCATCAGCATAGAGATGCCCCATCAGATCGGTGTGATACATACCCGACAAGAACTCGTCGTTTGCCAGCACGTCGAGCTGAAGCTCGCTGTTTTCGCTCACGCCCTCGATCACGAGCTCGCCCAGAGCCGAGCGCATCTTGCGAATGGCGCCGTCGCGCGTGGGCGCGCACACGATGAGCTTGCCGAGCATGGAGTCGTAGTACGGCGGAACTTTCGCACCGGTAAACATGGCGGAATCCCAGCGTACGCGCGGACCACCCGGCACACGCAACGCGGTGACCGTTCCGCATGACGGCAGAAAGTCCGGCGTTTCGGCATTGATGCGGCACTCCATGGCGTGGTTACGGACCGGCATGTCCTCCTGCTCAAAGGGCAGAGGCTGGCCGGCTGCCACGCGCAGCTGCCACTTGACCAAGTCGGTATCGGTCACAAACTCCGTAACCGGGTGCTCCACCTGCAAGCGCGTGTTCATTTCCATAAAGTAGAAATTGCCGTCGTCCGAGTACAAAAACTCGATGGTACCCGCTCCCTCGTAGCCGACGGCACGAGCCAAGTCACGCGCTGCCTTGTGCATGCGAGCACGAATGTCGTCGTGTCCGTCGAGGCACGGCGCGGGGCTCTCCTCGATCAGCTTTTGATTGCGACGCTGAACCGAGCACTCGCGCTCGCCGAGCGAAAACACATGGCCCTGCTTATCGGCCATAATCTGCACCTCAACGTGGTGCGCCGGCGCGACGAACTTCTCCATGTAGCACTCGCCGTCGCCAAAGACGGCCTCGCCCTCGGCACGCGCCTCGATGAACGCCTTTGCCGCATCTTCCACGCGCTCGACCTTGCGAATACCGCGGCCGCCTCCACCCGCACGCGCCTTAATAAGCACGGGGCAGCCAATGCGCTCAGCCTCGGCCGTTGCCTCCTCGGGACTTTTGAGCAAATCGCAGCCCGGCACGATGGGCACGCCCGCCGCGGCAGCCGTTCGACGTGCGGCGTCCTTGTCGCCCATGCTGTCGATCACCTTGGCCGAAGGACCGACAAACGCCAAGCCATACTTGTCGCAGTCGCGCGCAAAGCTCGCCTTCTCGGAAAAAAAGCCATAGCCGGGATGGATTGCCTTAGCTCCTGACTTTACGGCACAGGTGAGCACGGCATCGTCGTTGAGGTAGCTCTCGGCAAGACGCGGGCCGCCGATGCAATATGCCTCGTCGGCAAGCTGCACGTGCAGCGCGTCCGCATCGGCCGTGGAGTAGACGGCGACGGTCTTGATGCCCATATCGCGGCACGCGCGGATAACACGGACCGCGACCTCGCCGCGGTTGGCGATGAGCACTTTGTCGAACATGAAGCCTTCCTTAACTTTCGTGCATGAGTGCAAAAGACATATCAGCGCGGCAGCAAACCTCACCGTTGACGCTCGCAGTACCCGTCGCAAAGCGGAACGGCCCGCGCGCACGCGTGATGGTGCACACCAGATCAACCGTGTCGCCCGGGCGCACCGGACGCTTAAAGCGCACCTTATCGAGGCTCGTATAGAACGGCGTCGCGCCGCGCGCCTCCTCATCGCCCATCAGCAGCACGCAGCAGTTCTGGGCGAGCATCTCGCACTGAATCACGCCGGGGACGACCGGGTTTCCCGGAAAATGCCCCTGCAAAAAGTACTCGTCGCCCGTAATCGAAATCTTGCCGTGGGCCTCGTCGCCCACCAGCTCGGCTTCGTCGAGCAAGAGCATCGGCTCGCGATGCGGCAACAGCTCCTTGAGCTCTTCTTTGTTCATGGATATCACCTATCCGATCCTCATGAGGCAGCTGCCAAACTCCACGAGGTCGCCGTCGGCCACGCAGATCTCGAGCACCTCGCCATCCGCCTCTGCCGTTACCTCGTTGAGAACCTTCATGGCCTCAATGATGCAGAGGGTCTCGCCGGCCTTGACCTTGGAGCCCACGTGCACAAACGGCTCGTCGCCCGGCGCCGGGGCAGCATAGAAAACGCCGACCATGGGAGCGGTCACCTCGGTGCCCTTGGGCTCCGGTGCGGCGGCAGGTGTCTGCGCGGCGGGCTCCGGTGCGGCAGGTGCGACTGTGGGAGCTGCAACTGGAGCGGCCATAGCGCTCGGCATGGGCATGGGCACGGCAACCGGCTGTGCGGCGCTCGCGCGCTCGAGTTCGACCGCGGTGCCATCGGGCTCCTCAACGCGCACGCGCGTGAGGCCGCGGTCCTCCATCACATCGGCTATCTCGGCAAGTCTTTTGGAATCCATGCTCTAGCTCCTCGTATATCTACGCAGCGCGATGGCGGCGTTGTGCCCGCCAAAGCCTAGGTTGGTCGAAAGCGCCCAGGTAAGGTCGGCGCGAACCGCGCGATTGGGCGTGTAGTCAAGATCGCAGGCGGGATCGGGCGTGTGGTAGTTAATGGTCGGAGGCACCACGCCCTGCTCGAGCGCCATGGCACAGGCCATGACCTCGATGGCACCCGTGGCACCGATCATGTGGCCGGTCATCGACTTGGTCGACGAGACGTGCGCGGCGCGCGCCGCGTCCTCGCCGAGCGCTCGCTTGATGCCCGCCGTCTCGGACGAATCGTTGAGCTTGGTCGAGGTGCCGTGGGCATTGATGTAGAGACCCTCGGAAGGCTTGACGTCACCCTCGGCAACCGCCAGCGATATCGCGCGGGCAATGCCGGCAGCCTCGGGATCGGGGCTCGTGATGTGATAGGCATCATCGGTGTTGCCGTAGCCCACGACCTCGGCATAAATGTGCGCACCGCGCGCCTGCGCATGTTCCATGCTCTCGAGCACGAGCACGCAGGCGCCCTCGCCCATCACAAAGCCGTCGCGGTCTGCATCGAACGGACGGCAGGCCGTCGCGGGATCGGGGTTGGTGGTCAATGCGCGGCAGGACGTAAAGCCCGCAACGGCATCGGGGATAATTGCGGCCTCGGCGCCGCCGGCGAGGATCGCGTCGGCATAGCCGTGCTTGATGGCGCGGAACGCCTCGCCCACCGCATGGGCCGAGGTTGCGCACGCGGTCACCACGGGCAGGGTCGGGCCCTTTGCCTTGTGACGGATTGCGATATTACCCGATGCCATGTTGGGGATCATCATCGCGATCATATAGGGCGATGCGCGGCGGGGCCCACGTTCGGCAATCGTATGGACGTTGTCGACGAGCGTCGTCATGCCGCCCACGCCCGAGCCCACGTAGACGCCCAGGCGCTCGCGATCGATGGCGCCTTCGACATCAAAGCCCGCATCGTGCATGGCTTCGTCCGAAGCCGCCATCGCAAACTGAACGCAGGGGTCGAGATGCTTGGCGTCACGCTTGCCAAAGTACTCGTTGCCGTCAAAGCCCTTGACCTCGGCTGCCACCTTGACGGCAAACGCATCGGTATCGAAGTGCGTGATCGGGCCGATGCCGCACGTGCCGGCGCACATGGCCGCCCAGGTGGCAAGCGCGGTGTTGCCGAGCGGCGACACGGCACCGATACCGGTGATTGCAACTCTCTGTTCCATCATGGTCTCCTCATCCAAGCCGTTCTTCGGCCCTGGTTTCTACATCGCCATTCCGCCGTCGACGCGTACGACTTCGCCCGTAATGTAGGCAGCCGCGTCGCTCGCCAAAAAGCGCACCACGCCGGCCACTTCCTCGGGACGCGCCATGCGCCTCAGGGGAATCTGCTCCTCGCACGCCGCACGCACCTTATCCGATAGCTTTGCCGTCATATCGGTCTCGACAAACCCGGGTGCGACCGCGTTCACTCGTACGCCGCGGGGCGCAAGCTCGCGCGCCACCGCCTTGGTCAGGCCGATCACGCCCGCCTTGGAGGCAGCGTAGTTGGCCTGCCCGGCATTGCCCATCAGGCCCACGACCGAGCTCATGTTGACGACGCAGCCGCCGCGCTGACGCATAAAGGTCTTGGTGAGTGCGCGCGTCGTGTTAAACGTTCCTTTAAGATTGACATCGAGCACGCGATCGAAGGCGTCATCGCCCATGCGCATGAGCAGGCTATCGCGGGTGATGCCAGCGTTGTTGACGAGCGCCCAAATGGAGCCAAAGTCGTTGAGGACCGCTTCCACGCACGCGTTGACGGCAGCGGGGTCGGCCACGTCGCATTGATATGCGCGTGCCGCGGCGCCAGCCGCCTCGCAGGCTTCGCACGTCTCACGCGCCGCATCGACGCTTCCGGCATAGACGACGGCGATATCAAAGCCGTCCTCCGCCAGACCGATAGCGCAGGCGCGGCCGATACCCCGCGAGCCGCCCGTGACCAGTGCCACGCGACGTGAGTCGTTGCGCTCGAGCGCGCCATTGTTCAAGTTGCCCATGTCATTCCTTTCGGGTTACAGCCCTGTGGACTATGCGAGCTCGTCGGCAATAGCTGCGACTTGCTCGGCCGTCTCGCACGAATACACACGAACGTCGCTCAACGTACGCTTGACCAGGCCGGACAGCGTTTTGCCGGGGCCGACCTCAATAAATGTGTCGATGCCTTGATCCTGCAGAGCATGCAGCGTATCGACCCAGCGCACGGCATGGCTCACCTGATTGGCCAAGACATCCGATGCCGCTCGCGGGTCCGCCGGATAGGGCGCCGCCGTCATGTTTGCCATGACCGGAATCAGCAGCGGAGACGGCGCGTGGCCGGCTTGGATATACGTCGCCAGCCCCTCGGTCGCCTCTGCCATATATGGGCTATGGAATGCACCCGACACCGCGACTTTCATAGCGCGGCCGCCAGCCTCTTTTACTAGGACGTCGAGCTCCTGCAGCGCCTCGGACGCTCCGGCCACAACCGTCTGCTGCGGACTGTTGTAGTTGACCGGCCAGCAGTCCTCGCCGGCCTGCGCAGCCAGGTTCTCGACTTGCGCAGCATCAAGTTTGATGACGGCGCGCATGCCGCCGGGGTGACGCTCGGCCGCCGTGGCCATCAATGCCGCGCGCTCACACACAAGCTCAAAACCCGCTTGCGTATCGAATGCCCCCGCAAAGGTGAGTGCAGCGACCTCGCCCAGCGAGAATCCCGCACAGGCGGCAGGCACTACGCCGCGCTCGCGCAGGGCGACGGCGACAGCCAGGTCGTGCACGAACACGCAAGGCTGCGTGTTCTCGGTCTGCGAGAGCTCCTCCTTGGAGGCGCTCCGGCACTGCTCGCTCGTCCCCGGGCGCACCTCATCGGCAATGGCGAACACCTCGGCGGCCGCCGGCGATGTCTCGATCAAGTCGACGCCCATCGCGGGGTGCTGGGCACCCTGGCCGGCAAACAAAAACGCTACGCCACCCATGTGCACGCACCCTTCAGGACGTGCTCGGCGCCCTCGACCAGGTCGTCAACGATTTCGCGTGCGCTCTGGCGCTCGTTGACCATGCCGGCAATCTGTCCACACAAAAACGAACCCTCTTCGTAGTTGCCGTCCTTGGCGGCCTTACGCAGCGCACCGGTTCCCATAGCACCGAGCTCCTCGGCACTCGCGCCGGAACCCTCGCTCTTGGCATAGGCGTTGGTGAAGGGGCTCTTGAGGGCGCGCACTGGATGTCCCGTCGAGCGACCGGTCGCACGCGTTGAAGTGTCGTTGGCCTTCAGGACCATCTCTTTGTACTGCTCCGAGACGGTGCACTCGTCTGCGACCAGAAAGCGCGTACCCACTTGCACGCCTTCGGCGCCCAGCATAAAGGCGGCCGCCACGCCGCGGCCGTCGGCAATACCGCCGGCGGCCACGACGGGAATGTCAACCGCATCGACGACCTGCGGCACCAGTGCCATCGTCGAGGTCTCGCCAATATGGCCGCCCGATTCGGTACCCTCGGCAACAACCGCCGTGGCTCCACGACGTGCCACGAGGCGCGCCAGCGCCACCGAGGCAACGACCGGGATGACCTTGATGCCCGCCTCGTTCCACGCCTTCATGTACTTGGCGGGATTGCCGGCGCCCGTCACGACGACCGGCACTCGCTCGTCAATCACGACCTGTGCAACCTCGTCGGCAAACGGGCTCATGAGCATGACGTTGACGCCAAAGGGCTTATCCGTCTTGGCGCGCAGCTCATGAATCTGGTCGCGAAGCCAGTTGGCGTCGGCGTTCATGGCCGCGATGATGCCTAAGCCACCCGCCTCGGACACTGCGGACGCCAGCGAGGCATCGGCAATCCAGGCCATACCGCCCTGGAACACGGGCTTTTCGATGCCGAGCAGATCGCAGAGAGGAGTCTTGAGCATCTCTACTTCTCCAATGCCGCCTCGACCGTATCGGCGAACTCGCCGACCGTCTTGGGGTTCTCCTCGGTATCGAGCTGGATGCCAAACTCGTCCTCGACGGCAACGAGGATCTCGACGGTGCCCAGGCTGTCGAGACCAATCTCCTCGAGCGTGGACTCGGGCTTCATCTCGACATCGTCAAGACCGGCGGTCTCGCGGATAACGTCGCAAACGCGCTCGAAGGTCTTCTGATCTGCCATGGTAGTTCTCCTTTGTTTGTGCCCTAGGGGCGTTTTTATTTCCTATGTGCGACTACTTCCAACGAAGCAGATAGCCACCTATATCCAG
>JAXKFZ010000253.1:0-2105 GCA_036550635.1 Collinsella sp.
CCGCACGGAAAGGAGACATTATGGGCATCTTTAAGAACGATGACCAAAAATCGAGCCAGTTTGGATTTGACGAGAAAAGCATGGCAGGCAAGGCCGTCAAGGCCGTGCGCTGGATTTACGCCATCACGGGCGTCTTGGCGCTCGTCGCCGGCATCGCACTGCTGTTTGCGCCCGCCAAGTCCCTCGTCTTCCTAACGACCGTCTTGGGCTTCTACTTTGTGATCACGGCCGCGATCAGGCTGTTTACCGCTGTTTTCGAGCCACTGCTGCCCACCGGCTGGCGCGTGACGAGCATCATCTCCAACCTACTCATTATCTTGGGCGGCGTCATAATCCTGCGCAACCAGGCCTTCTCGACCGCGACGCTCACCACGATGGTGGTTATCGTGGCCGGCTTTGGCTGGATCGTCGAAGGTGTCATGTCCATTCTGGAGTCCGAGCTTTCGTCCAACCGTGCCCTCGCCATCCTGAGCGGCGCGCTCTCCATCATCGCCGGCATGTTCGTGTTTATCTATCCGCTGTGGTCGGCCAAGATGCTCGTCATCTTTAGCGGCGCCGCACTGCTGGTGTTTGGCGTAACGCTGATTGTTCGCGCTATTCAATTTGGCAAACTGGTGCACTAGATGCCGCGAACGCTCTTTATTGATGCAGACGCCTGCCCGGTCACGCGCGAGTCGATTGACTGCGCGCGGCGGGCGGGCGTCGCCGTCGTTATCGCCGGCAACAGCACACAGAACCTGGAACGCCACATTCGCCGCGACGATCCGCGCGACGTCGAGCATGCGCGACGCGGATTTTGGGTCACGACGCTCGATGTGAGCGTGGGCGCCGACAGCGCCGACTTTGCCATTGTCGAACGCCTGCAGGCGGGCGATGTAGTCGTGACGCAGGACATTGGCTTGGCGAGCATGGTGCTCGGGCGCGATGCCGCCGCCATCGGCGTGCGCGGGCGCGTCTACGATAAGGCGACCATCGACATGCAACTGTTTATTCGCCACGAGGAAAAGAAGGTGCGCCGCGCCGGCGGTCGCACTCGCGGTCCGGCGGCATTTACCAGCGAAGACCGGGCCCGCTTTAAGCGCAACCTCACCGAGCTGCTGCGCTAACCAAGGTAGATTTTCGGGACATGCCCGGAAATCTACCTTTTTGTTTTGCGCGGTGTGAGCGCTCGGAATCCATGGCTCAACAAAAAACGGGCTTCAAAATGCCATGCGTCGCCGCATTGCGCAGGCGCCGAGCATGGCTATTTGAAGCCCATTTTTTAGGCCTATTTAGAGGCCGAAGGCGGATAGGATAAGGCCCCAGCCGGCGCCGATGACGTACATCATGACCAGGAACACGGCGTTTTCACGAGCGCTGCGGTTGGTGCGGAACAGGACAAGATAGCCCACGCCGGCGGAAATGAGCGTGCCGGCGAGCATCGGCGCCAGCTGTAGCGCGCCCTCCAGGTACAGCTGCGTAATGACCACGCTGGCCGAGCAGTTGGGGATCAGGCCGACGAGTGCCGAGCCCAAGACGGCGAGCGTCTCGTTGCCACGCAGGAACTGCTCGATCGCGGACTCTCCGAAGGTCTCGAGCACGGCAACTAGAATCAGCGTCACCAGGAAAATAAAAACCGAAACCTGCACGGTGTGCGAGATCGCGCTGCGGATAATCGACAGGACGGGCGCACCTTCGTGGGAGTGACCGTGGTCGTGCCCATGGCCGTGGTGGTGCTCATGCTCGCCTGCGTGACCGTGGTCATGGCTGTGTCCGTGGTCGCGCTCGTGTTCATCTTCATCATCATCGCAACCGCAATGGTCGCGCTCGCACAACTCGTGGATGTGGTCGGCGCTCACGCCCGCCTCGGCCACTTCATCAATGATGTCGCCCCCGGTATGGTCGTCGTGCGCGCAGTTCACATGAGCCGGATTGGCAGCGGTCCCCAGCACGGTACGGCGAATCGCCGCATGCGCGCGGGAATTACGACGAAGGCCGCGGATAGCCGCGTCCACGATAAAGCCCGTGACCAGCGCGATCAGTGCCTTCGAAGCCAAAAGCATCGCCATGGTCTGCACGGGCACCTGCTCGGCGAGCAACAGCGGCAGCATCTCATCGGAGGTCGA
>JAXKFZ010000254.1:0-6352 GCA_036550635.1 Collinsella sp.
CGGTTTTAAACTTCGCGGTGTTTCCAAGGAGCTGTACGACAGCTACCTGCCTGAGTTTTTGCCGTATGGCGCTGGCATTCCGACGTATGTTCTTCGTGAGTCGCGTGCCTGTCGCTTGTCGATTCAACAGGACCTTGAGGGCGATAAGGCCGCCTCCGGTATGTTCATGGACTTGGACAATCGTTCTAAGCACCTGTTGCGCGTGCAGGATATGCCTCCGTACCGCAGCGAGATCTGTCTTCCCGTTTTTTACGGTACGCAGATCCTTGGCGTGCTGGAAGTTGGTTGGAAACGCCCCCAGGCACCGCTCGCCTATGACGTTAATGTACTCGAGGTCATTTGCGATTACTTGTCTATCCAACTGGTCGGCATGGCATCGAGTCTTCGCTCTCGTCGCACGGCCGAGCTTGGCCGCTCGCTCAATGTCTTACGTGATGAGTTGTTTACCTTTCTAGACGATTCCGTCGCGGCTACCCAGGCGGTATCGTCCGAGATCTGCAATATGCTCAACTGCCATTTTTGCCCTGTTGAGTATGACGCCAGTCTGGATTCCTACGTCATAGATTTTGAAGGCGGCAGTCGCGTTGCTTTGCCGGACGATCCCGAGAAGCTTTTCTTTTCCACGACGGCGCCAGCGGCACGTCTGGGGGCTGGCCCTGATGGCTTTGAGGCATCTGTTTTGGGGGGTACGAGTGCCGAGGACCTTAAACACGTCCGTATAACTCGCGTTGACGAATCGATGCCTATGGGAGGCTGGCTTAGGGCGCATGGTCTGCCTTGTCAAGGTCTCTACGTCGACTCCGGCATCGAGGCGGGGCACCCGCGCTCTGAGGGCGATGGCAAGCACAGCAACGACGCGATTGTTCCTGCTTCTGTTGCGAAGAGCCCGACGACGCGCGCGCTGCTGCTTCGTGATGGTAGCCAAGAGCCGATTGATGACCTTGAATATGACTACTTGGTGCACTTGGCGCATGACTTTGAACTGATCTACGAAGGCGAATCTCAAAAGCGCGAGGAGCGCCATATCGCTCAGACGCTCCAGATCGGCATGAGAAATTCCCTGGGGGATGTTCCGGGTATCGCAACCGATTCGGTGTACCTGTCGGCCACGAATTCGGCGTTGGTCGGAGGCGATTTCTATACGCTCATTCGTCTTCCCGACGACTGCGCCGTCATGATTCTGGGTGATGTGTCTGGCAAAGGCATTGAGGCCGCATCGATGTCCGCGCTCGTCAAGACGGCCCTGACGGCATATGCCTGGGAGGGCGCTGGACCGGCCCGCATGGCACGCTCCCTTAACAGCATGCTCATGGGCTTTTCGAGGGTCGAGACGTTCGTGACGGCCTTTATCGCCAAGATTGACCTTAAAGCCGGACGCGCAACGTATTGTTCGGCGGGCCATCCTCCGACCATGGTCATCAGGCCAGAGTCGATGCCGCTGGGTGGCGGTGAGGCACGTGGGGGAGAGGTCGAGCTACTTGGATGCCAATCGGGCGTAATCGGTGCCTTTGAGAGCATGGTGTACGAGACAGGCGTGTTTACGTTTGCCCCCGGCGACATGCTCTTCATGTATACGGATGGAACGATTGAGGCCCGCGACCGCACCGGAGCGTTCTTTGGCGAGCAGCGCTTGCGCGACCTTCTGCTCTCTGTCTCGGGTGAGGGCGTATCGGGCATTTGCGGCAAGGTCTTGGGCGAGCTTGACCGATTTACCGAATCGGCGCTGGACGATGACATTGCATTGGTGTCCCTTGAGTTTTTACGGGGTCGTTCATAGACGACGCTGGGCGGGCTGAATCCGTACGGTTGGGGAAACGAATGCATCGAGTGGGCTTTTTTGGGGAACCATGGTCGTATGAATGAGTGGAATGACATAGCGGTTTTGACGCCACCAGACGATATCGACATCGCCACGGTGCCTGCGCTGCGTCGGCGGTTGGATGCTTTGATTGGCCGCGGCGTGCGTCGTGTTGTCATCAACTGTCAGGCTGTTAGCTTTATCGATTCGACGGGCTTGGCATTCCTGCTTACGCGCGCTCGTGAGCTCATGAGGCGAGAAGGCCTGCTTTCGCTCGTCAATGCATCAGGTGAAGTTGTTCGCTTTTTGGAGATTGCTCGTCTTGTCGATATCCTTCATGTCGCGGGGCCGGCACGGGAGTCTATTCCCGCCATTCCGGTGGGAGAGCTGCCTCGCTGGAGTAAGAGCGTCGAGGTCCGTCAGGGTATCGAGAATCTTCCATACTACCGACATCGCATCGCCGAACTCCTTGAATCGCTTCCGTTGCGCCGTGACGAGCGCTACGATGTCGCATTGGCGTCGGGGGAGGCGCTGGGTAATGCCTATGACCATGCGGGCGGTATCGGGTGCGTCCTGACGGTTCAGGCCTATGGCGATCGCGTTGTGGTTGAGGTGCTTGATCGAGGTGCCGGCTATTCTATCGATGAAACGAGCGAACCGGTCGCATCCGAGGAACGCGGCCGTGGCATCAAGCTTATGCGTATGCTCGTCGATAACGTGGAGGTTGCTCGTCGTACGGACGGCGCCGGCACGCGCGTGCAGATGGTGAAGCTGTTTAGCGGAGCGCTGGAATCGTGTGCCTAGCCAATCGCTTTAGCGCGTTTAGCTACTAAGAACATGCGGCAGACAAGTTTTTTGAAAAAAGTACTTGCGTCTTTTGGACAACTCGCGTAAATTAATAACCCGCAAGCGGACATGGCTCAGTTGGTAGAGCACAACCTTGCCAAGGTTGGGGTCGCGGGTTCGAGCCCCGTTGTCCGCTCCATTGCATTTCCGGACCGTTTAGGCGGTCCTTTTTCGGCGAAGTGGCCAAGTGGTAAGGCAGAGGCCTGCAAAGCCTTTACCCCCGGTTCGAATCCGGGCTTCGCCTCCAGGCAACATCCGGGCGCTCCGGCGCCCGTTTTGTTTTTACATATGCGGACATGGCTCAGTTGGTAGAGCACAACCTTGCCAAGGTTGGGGTCGCGGGTTCGAGCCCCGTTGTCCGCTCCAACTATCTTACGCGGTTCTAACGAACCGCGTTTTTTGTTGACGCTGCGCGGGCCCCGGGCACCCCATCTTGCCCCTCAATCGTCGGTCGCGTACATAAAGTGGCTTATAGGACAAAATGTGTGTCCACGTTGCGGGCATCGGCGCAGGTCGATGCCCCTTTTTCAGCCGTTTAAATTCGGTGCCCGCTTTTAACCGCTCGGACAGAATGTGTGTCCGGTTGCCTATCGTTCCCGCAGGTAGATAACCTTTTCCGGAACCGTTAAATACCCTTTCGGAAGAGGTGCCCATGAAGGCCGTTTATTGCCCCTACTGCGGCGGTCGGACCAAGCGCAACGGCAGGACCTCGTCGGGGTCCCAGCGGTGGAGGTGCACGGCCTGCGGCGCGTCGACGACGGTGAGGTACGACGACACGGCGGCAAGGCTGGACGAGTTCCTCGGGTGGCTCCTCTCCAAGGACTCGCAGGCCACGATGCCGGGCGGCGGGCGGTCCTTCAGGCGCAGGACGGCCGAGTTCTGGGAGGTCTGGCCCATGCCCGTCCCCGACGGCGAGCTCCACCGCGTGCTCTACGTCGCTGCACCAGGCCGAGCTCTGGGTCGAGCGCTACCTCGACTGGTGCGGGTTCTGGGCCGACTTCCTGGAGGACAGGACCGTGGTGGACGGCAGGAGGGTCTACACCCACGAGAGGCTGAGGCGGGCGCGCTCGTCGCTGTCGTCGCTGGTGTCGGCGGGGACGCTGTTCACCCACCTCGACCCCGCCCTGGCCAAGGCCGGCCCGCTGCCGTCGACCAACAACATGATCGAGGGAGGGGTGAACTCGCAGCTGAGGGCCGTCCTGCGCAACCACCGGGGGCTGACGTCGGTCAAGCGCGTGAAGGCGGTGTTCTGGTGGTGCCATGCGCACTCGGGGGACGCGAGGACGGCGCGCGAGAAGCTCGCCGCGATGCCGACCGACGCGGACATCGACTTCCTGTTCAGCGTCTACTCCGCCTCGCCGTCGCGCGAGGACGGAGGGCCGGAGTGGGGCGACAGGGCAGTGTGGGAGGACCTCCACCACAGGGACCCGTACCCGTTCTGGCTGGATTAATGGATGGAAACGGATGTTCTATCGGGACACACATTTTGTCCTATAAGCCCATAAAGTACGCTTCCCTCCTCTTTCGCGGCAACCTGGGGCACCCGGAGCCCGCTCGCTGTCGTGGCCGGGAAAGTGGGTCTTCCGTTCTTTTCACTAATCGGTCGATTCGTCCCAGGAGGCTTGAACCCGAGAGGGGGCGAGCGTTTTGGGTCGTGGCTGTGGCGTTGTTTGCCGCGAATGTCCGCTTTGGGCGTATCATCGTGGGCATCTCGCATAACCTCGTTGCAAGGGAGATACGCCCCATGGCTACAGAAAAGTCTTCTTCGCGCTCATGGATGTCCGATGCCGCGATCTATCAGATCTACCCGCGCTCGTTTAAGGATTCGACTGGTTCGGGTCTGGGCGATATCGCGGGCATTACCCAGCAGATGGACTATCTTGAGCGGCTGGGTATCGAGGCCATCTGGCTGAGCCCGTTTTACCCATCGCCTCTTGTCGATGGCGGCTATGATGTGGCGGACTACTGCGATGTCGACCCGCGTCTCGGCTCGCTTGACGACTTCGATGACATGATCGCTGCGGCTCACGCGCGCGGCATCAAGGTCATCGTCGACATCGTGCCCAACCATTCATCCAACCAGCACCCCTGGTTCAAAGCCGCTCTTGCCGCCGGCCCCGGATCGCCCGAGCGCGCCCGTTATATCTTCCGCGATGGTCGCGGCGAGCATGGCGAGCTGCCTCCCACCAATTGGAATGCCAACTTTGGCGGCCCCGCATGGACGCGTGTTGCGGACGGTCAGTGGTATCTGCACATGTTTACGCCCGAGCAACCGGACTTTGACTGGTCATGCCCCGAGGTTCATGCGCTCTTTTGCGACGTCCTGGCGTTTTGGAGCGATCGAGGCGTCGACGGCTTTCGCATTGATGTGGCGCAGGGTCTCGCCAAGGATCTCGACCGCGATGACCTCGACCGGTGGCATCTCGCCGAGGGCGATGACATGGTTGACGACGGCACCCATCCGCTGTGGGACCGCAATGAGGTCCACGAGATCTATCGCGAGTGGCGCCGCGTGTTCGACCGCTATAATCCGCCGCGCAGTGCCGTTGCCGAGGCGTGGGTGCTGCCCGAGCGCCAGTATCTCTATGCGCGTCCCAGCGAGCTTGGCCAGATATTCAACTTTGAGTTTGCCAAGGCCACTTGGACCTATGATGACATGCACACTGCAATCGAGAAGGGCTTGAAGGCAGCCGTCGAATCCGATTCCGCCTCGACCTGGGTACTCTCCAACCACGACGTGCCGCGCGTGGCGACACGCTATGCCCTGCCGCAAATCAAGGCGACGCGCTACCACCAGATTGCGCTCGACTGGCTCTTACGCGACGGGTCGTCTTATGACGAGGACCGTGAACTCGGCGAGCGCCGCGCGCGGGCGGCCCTTTTGCTTGAACTGGCGCTTCCGGGCTCGGCATACGTGTATCAGGGTGAGGAGCTCGGCCTTTTTGAGGTGGCTGACATCCCGTGGGCTGCACTCGAAGATCCTACTGCGACCAATGCGCGCGGACCGAAGCGTGAGAAGGGGCGCGACGGCTGCCGTGTGCCCCTGCCGTGGGTGGCGGCGGACGATCCCGCGCAGGGCGGATCGTTTGGGTTTTCGCCGGCGGACGCCGATGCGGCGCCCCATCTGCCGCAACCTGCATGGTTTTCCGATTACGCTGCCGATAGGGAAGAAGCGGACCCGACATCGATGCTTGCGCTCTATCGTGACGCCCTCTGGCTTCGGCGCAAGCTGCGCGGTTGCGCCAACGATTTTGCGTGGCTCGATCTTGACGGGCGCACCGGTCTTGCGGATGGTGCCGAGGGCGCCGAGGGCGGCGTCATCGCCTATCGCCGCGACAACGGCTGGGCGTGTGTGACGAACTTCGGCGCAGCAGCCGTGGAGCTGCCGGCGGGCAGGGTCCTGCTCACCTCATCACCGCTTGCAGACGGCAGGCTCGCGCAGGACAGCTCTGCCTGGATCATGCTCGGTGAGATGTAGGGGTCTCTTGCGGCGAGATTGCGTTTGCCCGCGCCTTCCGTGGTGGCTGATGTCTTCGCGAGGTTCGCGAGGGCGTTGCAAAACTTTTTAAAAAAGTTCTTGCATAGGATGCGGGCATCACGTAAGATTAATCCTCGTAAGCGGACATGGCTCAGTTGGTAGAGCACAACCTTGCCAAGGTTGGGGTCGCGGGTTCGAGCCCCGTTGTCCGCTCCATTTGGGCGTTTAGC